>NZ_JAAGPC010000016.1:0-87185 GCF_017104595.1 Burkholderia sp. Tr-20390
CGGCGACCGCGTTCGCGCCGTCCTGGTTCAGGTCGGCGATCGCGACGGCCGCGCCCGCTTTCGCGAGCTCGAGTGCGATTTCCTTGCCGATGCCGCTCGCGGCGCCCGTGACGACTGCGGTCTTGCCATTCAGGTTGCTCATGTTCGAATTCCCGTGGTGAAAGGATTGACAGGGAGAAAGGACTGCGGACGTGTTACTGAGCCAGGTAATCGTAGACGACTTCGCCAAGGCCCAGTGTCAAATCTGCGACGATGTGGCGGGCTTCGACGATTTCGAGCACGGGCAGGTCGGCCACGGGCGCGAGCGCATGCGGCGCCAGCTCGAGCGATGCGGGGCCCGTCCACGCGCCCTTCATCTTGATGTCCTGCATGTAGTAGCGCACCAGTTCGCAGACGCGCGCGGTGCCGTCGACGTGCGGGATGATCTTCAGCAGGAAATTGGGGCCGGCGAGACGCCTGGTCTGCTCGTCGATGTCGAGCTCCTTGTGCTTGTAGCCCATCGTGCCGGTGGCGACGCGCACCTTGCCGTAGTCGAGCGTGCCGAGGAGGTGGTCGGTGTTCACGTGCAGCGTGGGCGACGCGAGCTTCTTCGGGAAGCCCCACAACTCGCGGCCGCCGGCGATCGGCGGGTGATCGTCGAGATACATCGCGAGCGTATAGCCGCCCGGCTGGCCGTTGTATTCGACGGGAATCACCTGACCGCTTTCGGTGTAGTCGCCGAAGCCGGTCGAATCGGCCATGCGGATGAATTCGTAATGCACGAGCGGCTCGGTGACCTGCAGCGGCTCGGGGACGATTTCGCGGAGACGGTCCGGATCGGTGCGATACGTGATGATCAGGAACTCACGATCGACGAAACGGTAAGGGCCCATCGGGAAGGCGGGGCTGGTCAACGGCATCGCAAACGCTTTCGATCGGACATCGCTGGGTTTCATGCGGACTCCTTGTTGTTGATCGCTTCGTGGATGAGTGCTCGTAAGCTCGTAATCCTATGCCTGTGCGTTGCCGTTGTGCGATGCCGCATATGGAATTAATTGTTGCCGATTTCGAAGCATTTGCAGCGTAAATATTGAGATGAATGACGCAAACGGTCTGGATGGCACCCGGCGTCCCGATGTTTGCACGCGTCGATGACGCCACGATGTGAAAAAGGTGAGTCTTTACGGGATGCCGGGTGAGCCTTTTCGGGAGACGGTCGCGCGGGAATATGACAAATGTGTGAACTTGTGTTGCAGTGCAGGCTCTAAGCGCGTTCGCGGCGGCGGGCTTCGTCGCGCGGTCGTCTTATTAAGCATCACTTAAGCGGGTGCGCCTTAGCATCGTTCGTAGCAGGCCGGGCAACCGGCCGATTTTTTACGCCCCACGCAACCGGATTCATGCAGACCCTCAATCTCACCCTCTTTTCCGCCATCAACGCCGGGGTTGCGCCGCAGCCGGGCGTGGCCCGCCTCGCCATCTTCGCCGCCGACTGGCTCGTCTATGCGTTGCCCGCGATGCTGCTGCTGACCTGGATCTTCGGCGCGCGCCCGACGCGGCGCCAGGCGATCGAAGCAGGCGTCGGCGTGTGCGTGGCGCTCGCGCTCGCGCAGGTCATCGGACATTTCTGGTTCTCGCCGCGCCCGTTCATGGCGGGCGTCGGCACACAACTGATTCCGCACGCGCCGGACAGCTCGTTTCCGAGCGATCACATGACGTTCGCGTGGAGCATGGCGGTCGGGTTGATGCTCGGCGGCACGACCCGGTTCACCGGGTTCGTGATGGTCGCGATGGCCGCGGCGATTGCATGGGGACGTATCTATGCGGGCGTGCACTGGCCGTTCGACATGGCAGGCGGCGTGCTGGTCGGCACGGCTGGCGCGCTGGCCGCGCACCTGTACGGGCAACGCGTGACCGCGCTGCTCGAACGGCTCGGCGATTCGGTGCATGCCGCCGTGATGGGCCGCCGGCACGCGCCGTAAGCGGCAGGAGAAAGGGCCGGACGCCGTCAGCCGGGTGTCTTGGCCGATTCGGCCGATGCGGACGGGCCAGCGCCTGCATCGTGCAGTTCCGCGGTATCGGCAGGGTGTTGCGCGGCGTCGCGGTCGAGTGCGCTTTCCTTCAGGATCGCGCACATCGCGACGAACAGCGCGAGTACCACCGCGGCAAGGCCGCAATAGCCGGCGATCTTCAGGTTGCGAAGGAACGGCGAAGCGTGGCTTTCTTTTGTCATGACCGGGCGCTCCTGGGCGGGCTGCGGCGGCTGTCGCCCGACAGCGGCGTCGCACCCACAGATATATACCAGTCGCGATAGCGGTGCCAAGCCCGCTGGTGCGCCGACGCCACGATTGTGTCATCGGCCGGCCAACCTCAAGCGGTACCCGTTTGCCGGGCACCCGCATCCATCAGTCTTCCAGCGTTTCGTGCACGGCCGCCGCGCCGCGCTTCCAGTAGGCCGCCGCACGGATGCGCGACTTGTCGACGCCGCGCTCGCCGGTCAGGTGCTGGCGTACCGCGCGCATCGACAGCGCTTCGCCCGCCGCCCACACATAGCCGTCGCCGGACGGCGGCAGCGGCAGGTCGCGCACGGCATTCAGCAGCACGTCGCCATCCGCCGCGTCGGCTTCGGCGCGGAAGCGCCAGATTTCATGCACGTCGGCGCGCGTGTCGAACGCGATCTGCGCGGTGCGATCCGCGACTTCCATCACGACGGCTACACGCGCGCCGGCCGGCAATTCCTCGAGACGCCGCGCGATCGCCGGCAGCGCCGTATCGTCGCCGATCAGCAGGTGCCAGTCGAAACCGGTCGGGACGACGAACGAACCGCGCGGGCCGCCGATGCCGAGCCATTGGCCGACACGTGCCTGGGCGGCCCACTGCGACGCGGGGCCCGGGTGGTTCAGCACGAATTCCAGATCGAGCTCGCCGGCGGCGCGGTCGAAACGGCGCGGCGTGAAGTCGCGCGCGACCGGCTTCGGTTCGCCTTCCGGAAACTCGGGACCGTTGGCACCGAGCGTCGGCAGCACGGGCCGTTCAGCACCGGGCGGCGGGAAAAATACCTTCACGTGATCGTCGAACGACGCGGATTCGAAATCCGCGAGATCGGGGCCGCCGAGCGTGACGCGCAGCAGGTGCGGCGTGACGGTGTGCACGCGCAGGACCTGCAGCAAGCGGAACTTGAGGGTGTGGCGCACGCGGGTCACGGTGCGGTCGGATGTGTTCTGCATCAATCCGTTCTCCTTAGGGTTTGAAGGGGCGGCGCGGATTACGCACCGCTGCCGCCTTCGATTTCAGCCGTCGCGCGGCGCATGATGGCGGCGATGCGGCGCTGTTCGTCGGCGTCGGCGGCGCTCTTGTGCAGCAGCGCCCGCTTGAGTGCGAGGCGCGCCTCGACGAACTCCGGCAGCCAGCCGGCCTGCGACTCGTCCTGCGCTTCGTTGCCCGCCGATTCCCCGGCGAACGCGCGGCGCATGAACTCCATCTTGCGGGCGAGGTGCGTGAGACGCGCGAACAGCGTGTCGACGCGTTCGCGCTGCGCGTCGAGATGCACGCGGCCGGCGTCGGTCAGCGCATAGCGCTTGCGGTTGCCTTCCGCTTGCGACGCGACGAAGCCGACTTCTTCGAGATACGTGAGCGCCGGATACACCATGCCGGGGCTCGGGCTGTAGAAACCGTTCGAACGCGTGTCGAGCGCCTTGATCAGCTCGTAGCCGTGGCTCGGTTGCTCGGCGACCAGCGCGAGCAACAGCAGCTGCAGATCGTCGGAGCTGAACTGGCGGCCGCGCGGCATGCCGTCGTCGCCGAAATCGCCAAAGCCGCCGCGCCCGCCACGGCCACCGAACGGGCCGCCACCGCCGAACGGATCGTGGCCGCGACGATGGCGGCCGATCGCGTACCAGAGACCGGCGAACCCGTCAGGGCGGGCATGCGCACCATGACCGTCGCATCGGGCATGGCCGCGGGAAGGGTTGTGTCGCATGATCGAGTCCTATATGTCGTAAAACATATCTAAAGATATATATCGAAAGATAGGTCGTCAAGGGGATTTATTGGGGCTGGATGGCGGGGGTGAGGAGGGAGCTGGCCGCTTCCTTTAGGTTTGCAGAAAAGGTGACCCTTTTCGCAATATTTGAATCAAGTTATTGAGGGGCGCGATCTATAGCTCGGGTTGATCGTGAGCAGGCTTCTTCTTGAAACTCGTGTCGTTTCCATAGCCGGGTGCCGTTAGGCAACAGCTTCTCAATCGTGCACGGTGCCCCACGCATGAATTGGCATCTTGTGCGTCGAAGCGGCAATATTGTTGCTTTCCATCGCCTTTCAAATGCGTAGCAAGGCACTGTATGACAGGGGAATACCCTGTCTTTTTTTTTTAATCTTGATTTATGTATCATGACCTAACTTTTGCAACATGTACTAATTCGGGGCGCCGGAAAATCCTTATCGGTACAAGGCAGTACGGCGCGTGTACAGGCAGGAATGCGAACCGGCTTCACGCGTCCCCGTTTGGGGGCGGGTGAGGCGGAACGAGATCGCTCCCGTCATCAGATTCTGTGCGAACGATGGCCGCATGCGGCCGCGGTTCGTGCTCATTGCAGGCGTCATTCGCAGATTATGTCCAGGAAGTCATCCACCAGCGGGTCGGCCGACCTGCAGCGCAGGCAGTGGCTCAAGGTCGCGGGCGCGTCGGTCGCGGCGGGCGGTCTCGCACTCGGTGCCGCGCGGGCGAAGGCCGATGCGCCGCCTGCCGCCGCCCACGACGGCGACGTACTCGATGTCGCGATTGTCGGCGCCGGGCTGGCCGGCCTGACGGCCGCGCGCGACCTGCGCGACGCGGGCTGCGAATCCTTCGTCGTGCTCGAGGCGCGCGACCGCGTGGGCGGCCGCACGCTGAACTACGACGTGGGTGGCGGCTATGTGACCGAAGTCGGCGGCCAGTGGATCGGTCCGGGCCAGACGGCGGTCGCCGATCTCGCCCGTGAGCTGGAAGTCGGCACGTTTCCGAGCTACTACGCGGGCAGGACGGTGATTCTCGGCGGCGACGGTCGCGCCGAGATCGATCTGGAGGGTACATTCGGCACCGACGAGGCCGTCGCGGCGAAATTGAGTAGATTGTCGCGCGACGTGCCTACCGGTGCGCCGTGGACGTCGCCGAAGGCCGGCGAACTCGACCGGCTGTCGGTCGGTGACTGGCTTGCGACGCAGGGCATCAAGGCGGAAGACCGGATGGGCTGGAACGCGTCGATCTCGCTGTCGGGCGGCGTCGCGCCAGCGAAGATGGGGCTGCTGCACTTCCTGTCGATGATCAACTCCGCCGATTGCGACTACGCGCAGCTCGACTCGATCAAACGTAGCGCGCAGGAAACCCGCTTCGTCGGCGGCTCGCAGCTTCTCAGCATCCGGATGGCGCAGCAACTGGGCGACAAGGTGCGGCTGTCGTCGCCGGTCCGGCGGATCGTCGGCTGGGATCGCGACATCGTCACGTTGCAGACCGATCGCGGCACGGTGCGCGCGAAAAAGGTCGTGATGGCGCTTCACCCCGCGCTGTGCCACCAGGTGCAGTTCGACCCGCCGCTGCCTGAAAAGCGCCATGCGCTGCAGCGCGCATGGCCGGCCCATTCGCCGGCGCGCAAGACGGCGATGGTCTACCGCCGCCCGTTCTGGCGCGACAAGGGCTTGAACGGCCATATCTTCCAGACCGATGGGCCGGTGTTCTGGGCTTACGACAATTCGCCGCCGGGGGGCGAGATCGGCGTGATCAATGCGTTCGTCCGGAATGCACTGGTGCCGTCAGATCCGCAGGCCGCGAAGCAGATGCACATGGATCTTTATGCGCAGGCATGGGGCGACGAAGCGCGCGCGCCGGTGTCGTACCACGATCGCGACTGGGGGCTCGCCGACCCTTGGACGATCACGTGCGTGTCGGCGATCCCGCCCGGTTTCTGGACCGCGCACGGCGACGCGCTGCGCGCGCCGTGCGGCAACCTGATCTGGTCGGGCACCGAGACCGCGAACATCTGGGCCGGCTACATGGACGGCGCCGTGCGCTCCGGTCACCAAAGCGCGCTTCAGGCGCTCAATGCGCTGCGTCATGCTTAGGATCACGAAGATGAAGAAACGGCTTTTACTGCTCACGGCGGTGGTGGCGATCGGTGCGTTGCTGGCGCTCTACGGCCCGACGCTGCTCGGCTTCTATCGCCTGCAGCGCCATATCGATACGGCCGCACAAGCCGATGATGCCGACGGCGGTCCGTGGCCGCGCGTGACCGACGCGTGCATGAGCTGCCACGGCGTGAAGGGCACGTCGCTCAACCAGGCGTATCCGAGCCTTGCCGGCCAGCCGGCGCAATACGTGGCCGCTCAGCTCCGTGCGTTTGCGGGCGGGCAACGCGCGAACCCGACGATGGGCCCGCTCGCGATGACCATGAGCGAAGCCGAGATCACCCGCCTGGCCGGCTATTACGCGAAGCAGACGCCGCTGGACAACCGCTATTTCAAGCCGGACGCAGGACTGCGCACGAAAGGCGAGCAGCTGGTGACGGGCGGTGCATGCGCGGCCTGCCACGGCGCGCGGCTGACGGGGCAGGCGCAATTCCCGCGTCTGGCCGGGCAGGGCTACGACTATCTGCTCGCGCAGCTCGATGCGTTCGCGAAGGGCTCGCGCAGCGAGGCGACCGGCACGATGCAGCGCGTCGCGCAGGCGATGTCGGCGGACGATCGGGCGGCGGTGGCGACCTATCTCGCGAGCCTCGGCCCCGCCCGGCAGTGAATCAACGGCAGCAATCGACCTCGGGAGTTCGAACCATGGATCACAGATCACTTGTCCTTTGTCTTTCCAGCGCAACGCTTGCGGCGACGACCGGCGTCTACGGCTTCAAGTTCGTGCGCAAGCGTAACTTCCTGATCGGCCTCGAGTGGTGGATCGTGACGATCTCCGCGTCCAACGCGGTGATCTTTTTCGCGACCGAATCGCCGGTGTCGTACTTCATCTCGCACTTTCTCGACGCGTTCTCGCGCGGGTTCGGGATGCCGGTGATCGCGGTCGCCGGCCTGATGGCCGTCACGCACGGCTACCGGCCGTCGATGCGGCAGGACGTGACGTTGTTCGTGCTCGCGACGCTCGGGACGATCGCGCTCGTGGCCGGCGTGTTGCAGCACGCGTTGCCGTACTTCTACGTTGTGATGTGGACGCTGATGTCGATCTATCTCGCGGGGTTCGTGTGGCGGCTCGCGCGCGCTGGTCACGCGTTCCATGCGCTGACGACGACGATCGCGCTCGTCGCTTCGCAGGCGATTGCGTGCATCTACGATTTCTACAAGATCCCCGGCGAGGAAACCAACGTCGTGTTCAATTTCTATGTACTGGCGCTGCTGACCTGGTCGTACCTGACCGTCGCGCTCTATTACGCGTATTGCGCACTGGAGCGGGAGAAGGGGCGCAGTCAGGCCGATGCCGCTGTGTTTTCGTATCCGAAATGAGTCGCTGTACAGATGAAAATGAGGCGGCTCGAACGGGTTGCCGGGCTGGCCGCGGCGATCGCGGAGGGCGCGGATGGACCGGCTTCGCCTGACCTGCGCCGAGCGGCGCGAGGCGGCGCGCGAACGCCTGCTCGACGCCGCGCGCGCGATCTTCGCGGAGAAAGGATACGCGGCCGCGAGTGTCGAAGACATTGCAGTGGCAGCGGGACATACGCGTGGCGCGTTCTACTCGAACTTCCGCGGCAAGGCCGACGTGCTGTTCGAGCGATTGCGACGCGATCAGGACGAGGCTGTCGAGGCGTTGCAGCGGATCGTCGGTTCGCATGAGCCGGACGAGGATGCGCGGCGCACGATGCTTGCGTACTGGCGAAGGGGTACGACGCAGCCTGCATCGCACCCGATGTGGCTCGACGCGCAGCTGCAGGCAGCGCGCGATCCGCAGTTCCGTGCGCGGTTCGGCGCGTTGCTGCGCGACCGGAACGCGCTCGTGGCTGCGTCCATCGACGCGTATGCGGCGCGGGCCCGCATGTCGCTGCCGTTGCCCACGCCGGTGCTGGCGCTCGGCCTGATCGCGCTGTGCGACGGCATGCAGTCGCACGGTGCTGCCGAAGCACGCAGTACCGCCGACACGCTGGCCGATGCGGTACGGGTCGGTTTCATCACACACACGGTGGTCGATCGCGTACGCGGATGAAGGCGCGAAGACGCGGCGGCCGCGCGTTGTCGCGCGCTTGTATGAAGGCCGAAAGCCGATTGTCATGACGGGCCGGCGGCGGGCGGCGACACACGTTCGATCATGTAGACGAAACAGGGAATACCCCGTCTTTTTCTTTTGATTATTTTTGTCATGATGACCTAACATAGTCATCATGTTCTACTGAAGGGCCGGCAATGAAGACGAACCGCCGGTTGTGGCTGAACGAATCGGGAGATAGACGATGGATGCAATGAAGCGAAAAGCGTTCTTCGAGGACGGAGCCGTGCTCATCGAAGGGGTGCTCAACGACGAACAACTCGCGCAATGCCGCGCGGTGTTCGACTGGGGAATGGAGAATCCGGGCCCGATGGCGACGACGCTGCTCGACGGCACCGAATACAAGTCGCACAACGACAACGCGAACCCGTATGCGAAGGAGCGGCTCGACGCGCTGGTCGGTACGCTGCCATTCGGGCAGCTATTCGCTGACCTGTGGGGCTCGAAACACGTGTGGTACTTCGCCGAGGAACTGTTCATGAAGGCCGGCGGCAAGAGCGCACGCTCGCCGTGGCACCAAGATACGTCGTACCTGCCATGGCATGGCATGCACTTCGGCAATGCGTGGATCAGCTTCGAGCACGTGCCGAAGCGCAATGCGCTGGAGATCGTGCGCGGCTCGCATCACGGTGTGCGGCATGACGGCACGACGTTCCAGAACGCCGACGATCCGACCGACCCGCTGCATGGCGGCGACGTGTGGCCGCGCCTGCCGAACATCGAGGCCGAGCGTCGCGCGGCGCCGGATGCATACGACATCCTGTCGTGGGAAACGAAGCCGGGCGACGTGTTGCTGCTTCATCCGGGCGTGCTGCATGGCGGCGGCGCGGTCGACGCGGATTTCCCCGATCGCCACACGCTCGTGCTGCGCTTTTTCGGCGACGACGCGGTGTTCAGCCCGCTGCCTGACGAAAGTCGGTCGGGATTCACGCCGGCCGGCGTGCTGTTCGTCGAAGAACTCGCCGCGCTGAAGGCCGGCGATCCGTTCCGCGCGCCGTGTTTCCGTCAACTCGTCTGAACCGGGAGAACTCATCATGACAGCAACTCCAAAGCGGCAGTCGATCGTGCCGGCCGCGTTCCAGCCGTGGTACGACGCGTACCACTTCTCGCCGGCCACGCGCGTCGGCGACACGATCTGGGTGTCGGGCCAGGTCGGCCTCGACGCGCAGATGCAGCCGGCCGACGGCGTGCAGGCGCAGGCGCGGATCGCGTTCGAGTGCCTGAAGGCGATCCTCGAGGAAGCCGGCGCGAGCCTCGCCGACGTCGTCGAGCTGACGACTTTCCATACGGATCTGCAGCGCGAGACCGAAGGCTTCGCGGCGGTCAAGGACGTCTATTTCCCCGACCGCTACCCGTCGTGGACGGCGGTCGGCGTCACGCAACTGGCGCTGCCGGGGCTGTGCGTTGAGATTCGCGCGGTGGCGGTGGCAGGGTCCGGCAAGGGTTGACGGAAGGCACAGGGGTTTTTCGTCGGATCTGCGTTCCATTCGAATCGTAGTCCTGACGAAATATGCGGGATAGCAATCAGGCGGCAGGCAGCTGGACGGTACCCCGGCCAGCCTCGATCAGGGAGCGACGCCATCGTCGGATGACGATGACGATCGAAACAAACGCGTTTCGTCCGGGATGGACGAGCGAAGGCGGAGCAGGAAGGAGAACCATGATGAAGAAGCATCGTTTCTGGACCACGTCCGCGATCGCGGCCGCTGCATGTGTCGCGATCGGCACCGCCGTCGCGGCGGACGACCTGACGCCGGCCGGCGCCGACCGCTCGGCGAGCAAGGACGGCGCGGTGCCGGCCTATGCCGGCAAGCAGTCGCCCGACGCCGGCTGGGAGTGGGGCAAGGTACGCGGCGATTTCTGGAAGCACCGCAACGAGAAGCCGCTCTACTCGATCGACGCGGCGAACGTCGACAAGTATGCGGACAAGCTGTCGCCCGGCCAGGTCGCGTTGATCAAGCAGAAGAAGGGCTACCGGATGGACGTCTACCCGTCCCACCGTGAATGCCAGTTGCCGGATGCCGCCGAGCAGAACTCGAAGGCGAACCTCACGGCCGCGAAGCTGGATGCGAGCGGCGAAAACCTCGCCGCGGCCGCGTTGCCGGGCGTGCCGTTTCCGCAACCGAAAAGCGGCATCGAAGCGATCCTGAACTACGAGATGCGCTATCGCGGCGAAGGCGTCGAATGGGCGCAGGTCGCCACGAGCATTTCGCCGCGCCCCGGCGGCAGCGAATGGATCGACGCGGTCGGTCCGCAGACGTTCTACTTCCCGTCGGCCAAGCTCGGCAAGACATCGCCGCAGGACGTTGACCAGTTGAGCGCCGCCGTCTACTTCCAGATGAACTCACCGGCCGCGCTGGCCGGGCAGGCCTTCGTCCAGCGGCAGTACTTCAACAAGGACTCGGAAACCTACTACTACTTCCCGGGCCAGCGCCGCGTGCGACGCATGCCGGCCTATACGCACGACGCGCCGTTGATCGGCTTCGAGAACCAGTACCTGATCGACGAGGCCAACATGATCAATGGCTCGCTCGACCGGTTCAACTGGAAGCTGGTCGGCAAGAAGGAAATGCTCGTCCCGTACAACGCGTTCGGCATGTACCGGTTCAAGAGCAAGCTGCACGACGTCGCGACGCCCGACGGCCTCGGCGCTGCGAACCGTCGCTACGAAACGCATCGCGTATGGGTCGTCGAGGCGACGCTGAAGCCGAGCGCGCGACACGTCGCGTCGAAGAAGGTGTTCTATCTCGACGAAGACAGCTGGCTCGCGCTCGTCGGCGAGGACTACGACGCGCAGGGCAAATTGTGGAAGGTGCGGGAAAGCTACCCGATTCCGGTGTGGGAGCTCGGCGGCACCTGCGACAACGAACCGCTCGCGCAGTACGACATGATCAATGGCCGCTATGTGTTCGATGCGTCGTCGATCGGCCAGGGCAAGGACATTCGCTGGTTCGGTCAGGCCGACGATCCGCGCTTCAAGCAGGATTTCTACACGGCGGAATCGCTGCGCTCGGTCAGCGAACGTTGACGGTGACAGGCTGACGGATACAAGGACCGGCGCGCAACGATCGTGCGCCGGCATCGAACAGGGGCGGAGGTGGATCATGGAATCGGCAAGATTGTTGAGGAATGCTACGGTATCGATGGCGATCGCGGGGGCTGCGACGTCGAGCGCCTATGCGTACGATTTCACGATGGGAGGCGGAAACCTGCAAGGCTCGTGGGTGACGAACCTGACGGCCGGCGCCGGTATTCGCACCAAAAACCCGAGCTGCTCGCTCACCGGCGACCCGAACGCATTCGGCTGCGGCGCGGCCGCGAACACCAACCAGTGGGGTTACGCGGACAACGGTGACTTGAACTACCGAAAGGGCCAGCCGTTCAGCACCTACATCAGCGCGACCAGCGAGCTGCTGCTGAAGATGCCGAGCGAAGGGCTGAAGTTTATGGTGCGCGGCACCGGCATGTACGACTTCCTCGCCGGCAATACGAACCGCACGCCGTTGTCGAGCACGGCGGCCGCGCAGGTCGTCTACAACGCGCAACTGCTCGACCTGTGGGCGCAGAAGGATTTCACGGTCGGCGGGCGCAACGCGCACGTGCGGCTCGGCAACCAGGTCATCAACTGGGGCGAGAGCATGTTCGCGCAGAGCGGCATCAACGCGACGAACTCCATCGACACGCAGAAGCTGCTGATCCCCGGCTCGCAGCTCAAGCAGGCGCTGCTGCCGGCGCCGATGGTGAGCCTCGCTGCCGACCTGTCGCACGGGTTCAGCACCGAGGCCTACTACCAGTTCCAGTGGAACGGCAACCGCTACCCGCCGGTCGGCTCGTACTGGTCGGTGACGAACGGTTTCGGCCGTGGTGCCGAGCCGTTCACGATCAACACGAACAACCTGAACGTGACCGGACCGAGCGCCGGCACGATCGCGAACGCGATCGGCGGATCGGGCGCGGCGGGCAACCAGGACACGCTCAACGCGATCAAGAACGGACTCGTGAACGGTACCTACGCCGGGCCGCCGTTCAACGACATCGGTTTGCCAAGCACGACGAACCTGCCGGCGAAATACCGGCCGCAGTTCGGCGTGAAGTTCAACTACGCGCCGCGCTCCTTCGACGCGAACTTCGCGTTCTACTACCTGAACTACACCGACAAGTCGCCGGTGCTCGCGTCGCTCGCGAACGGCACCGAGCAATGGTCGTATCTCGGCCGGCGCCAGTTGTTCGGCGTCAGCGCGAACTTCGGCGTCGGCCCGTGGGCGATCGGCACCGAGTTGTCGTACCGGCCGCGCGATGCGGTCGCGCTGTCGAGCTGCTACGGCGCGGGCGGCCCGCTCGACCTGAACACGAACGGCGTGGCCGGTGTGGACTGCCCGCAATGGGTCGACAAGAAGAAGTTCCAGTACGACATCAACGGGCTGCTCGCGCTCACGCGCAGCGAGTACCCGTTCCTGAAACTGATCGGCGCTGATTCGGCCGCGCTGACTTGGGAACTGACGTGGATCTATTACCCGGGGCTGAGCTCGAGCGGCGTCACGCGCACGGTCGGCGGGCAGACCGTCACGCAGGTACCGCAGGCCGGCTACCTGCCGTGGCTGAACAACGGGTCGGCGGCCGGCTATCCGATCGGAATGGGCCAGGGTACGTCGAGCTCGGTGGGCGCGACGATCGACTTCAACTGGACCTATGACGGCTCGCTGATTCCCGGCTGGCAGGTCACGCCGGGCGTCACATTCAGCACCGGCCTGTACGGCTACACGCCGACCTTCACCGCGAATTACATGCAGGGTGCGAAGTCGGTGAATGTCTACGTGCTGTTCAACCAGAACCCGCCGAACTGGCAGGCTGGCATCAATTTCACCGCGTTCTGGGGCGGCCACAACACGGTGGGCCAGCCTTATGCGGACCGCAATTTCGTCGGCTTGTTCGTCACGCGGAATTTCTGACGGCGTCGGGTGGCAGGTGGCAGGTGGCGTACGCCACCGGAATACATGAAGGGGTAACGTCGTGCTCAATCGTCTGGTCAGTCGCCTGGAAAGGCTTTTCTTCGGTCACCGCGCGATCGTGCTCGCGGCGATCGCGTTGTTCACCGTTGCGATGGCCGTGTTCGCCGTGCAACTGCGCATGGATGCCGGTTTCGAAAAGCAGATGCCGATCGGGCACGAGTACATCCGCACGTTCCAGCAATACCGGAACGACCTGCTCGGCGCGAACCGGATCACGGTGGTCGTGCGCGCCAAGCACGGCTCGATCTGGTCGAAACAGGGGTTGACGCGGCTGTACGACGTCACGCAGGCCGTCACGTACCTCCCGAACGTCGACCGGATCGGCGTGCGCTCGTTGTGGACGCCGAACGCGTTCGTCAACGAAGTGACCGACGAAGGGTTTCGCGCGGAGCCGATCATTCCGGGCACGGTCACGCCCGACCAGTTGACGCCGGAGCGCGTGCAGAGCATTCGCCGTGCGACGACGCTTGGCGGCTACGTCGGCACGCTCGTGTCGCACGGCGAGGACAGCGCGATGATCACGGCCGAGCTGAACGAGCGCGACAGCGCCGGCAAGGTGCTCGACTACGTGGCGTTCAATCACCTGCTCGAAGAGAAGATCCGCAAGCCGTTCGAGGATGTCGGCTACGAGATCCAGATCATCGGCTTCGCGAAACAGATCGGCGATATCGCCGACGGCGCGACGGCCGTGCTCGGCTTCTGCGCGGTCGCGCTGCTGCTGACTACGCTCGCGGTGTACTGGTACTGCCATTCAGTGCGCTTCACGGCGCTGCTGGTCGCGTGCTCGCTCACGTCGCTCGTGTGGCAGTTCGGCACCTTGAAGCTGCTCGGCTTCGGGCTCGATCCGCTCGCGGTGCTCGTGCCGTTCCTCGTGTTCGCGATCGGCGTGTCGCATGGCGTGCAGCAGGTGAACTTCATTGTCCGCGAGATCGCGCACGGGCAGAGTTCGTTCGATGCGGCGCGCCACAGCTTCAGCGGCCTGCTGATCCCTGGCGTGCTCGCGCTGATTACCGCGTTCGTGTCGTTCATCACGTTGTTGCTGATCCCGATCCCGATGGTGCGCGAGCTGGCGATCACCGCGTCGCTCGGCGTCGCGTACAAGATCGTGACGAACCTGATCCTGCTGCCGGTCGCGGCATCGTGCTTCAACTTCACGAAAACCTACGCGGACAACTCGCTGAAGCGCGCGCAGCAGCGTGCGAAGCCGCTGCGCGTGCTCGCCCGCGTGGCGGAGCCGAAGTACGCGGGCGTCACCGTCGCGCTGACGGTGGCGATCTTCGCGCTCGCCGCGTGGCAAAGCCGCGATCGCGTGATCGGCACGCTGCAGCCGGGCGCGCCGGAGCTGCGCGCGGACGCGCGCTTCAACCGCGACGCGACGTCGATTGCCGGCAACTACGACATGGGCCTGGACTGGCTGACGGTGGCGATCGAATCGACCGGCAAGGCGTGCGACAACCCGGCGGTCGGCCTGTATGAGGACGACTTTTCGGCGGCGATGAAGACCGAGCCGGGCGTCGTGTCGGTGCAGTCGTATTCGGCGATGCTGCGCGCGTACAACCAGGGCTACAACGAGGACTTCCCGAAGATGAACGTCGTGCCGATCGCCGCCGAGAACTACGGCGCGGTATCGGTCGACGTGTCGCGCTTGAAGGGCTTCATGAGCCGCGACTGCGGGATGACGGCCGTGCACCTGTTCCTGACCGACCACAAGGCGACGACGATCAACCGCATCATCGACGACGTGAAGCAATACCGCGCGTCGCATCCGTTCCCGGGCATCACGGTGCGGCTCGCCGCAGGCAACGCGGGCGTGCTCGCCGCGACCAATGACGAAGTCGAGAAGAGCGAGCTGCCGATGATGCTCTACGTGTATGCGGCGATCCTGATCCTCGTGTTTCTCGCATACCGCGACTGGCGCGCGATGCTCGCGTGCTGCGTGCCGCTATCGGTCGCCACCTTCATCGGCTACTGGTTCATGAAGGAGCTGCAAATCGGGCTGACGGTCGCGACGTTGCCGGTGATGGTGCTGGCGGTGGGCATCGGCGTCGATTACGCGTTCTACATCTACAACCGGCTGCAGGTGCATCTGGCGGGCGGGCAGGACATCGTGAAGGCCGTGCAGCACGCGATGCTCGAAGTGGGTGTGGCGACCATCTTCACGGCCATCACGCTGGCGATCGGCGTCGCGACGTGGAGCTTCTCGGCGCTCAAGTTCCAGGCCGACATGGGCAAGCTGCTCGCGTTCATGTTCGTCGTGAACCTCGTGATGGCGATGACCGCGCTGCCCGCGCTCGCGTCGCTGCTCGAGCGCTGGTTCCCGCGCCGTAAGCCGGCTCGCGCACCGGGCCTGTTCAGCCACTGAAGCTGACCAACATCCTGACGGAGATCCGGTCATGGTCAAGACCCTAGCTGTTTGCGGTGCGCTTTGCCTTTCGGCGGCTGCCTTCGAACGAATCCATGAAGCGGTCACTGTCCGGCCTGCGCACGCGCCGACGCATGCGTTCGCGACCGATTCAACACGCGTCGCCGTGCGCCACGCGACGTTTGATGCACGGGGCGTCGCTCCGTCGTCGACCGACGACAGCGCCGAACGGCAGGCCGCGGCCGCGCAAGTTGCGGACAAGCCACCGGTCGTTGCGCTCGGCGTAGCGAATTCCGGCTGGTCGGCCTTGTTCACCCACTGATGTCCGCTCCCACGGAGACTCCCATGATCAAGACGCTAGCTGCCTGTATCGCGCTCTGCGCTGCCGCGACGGCCTTCGCGCAATCCCCGGACGGAACGATCGCGGCCTGGGCCGCGAAGCCTGCGCACGCGTGGGCCGCACCGGCACACATGATGCTGATGGACGCGACCCGAGCGGGCTCGCGGATCGTCGCGGTCGGCGAACACGGCATCGTGTTGCTGTCCGACGACGGCAAGACCTGGCGGCAGGCGCGGCGCGTGCCGGTAGCGGCGACGCTGTCGGCCGTGTCGTTCGCGGACGCGAAACACGGCTGGGCCGTCGGCCAGTGGGGCGCGATTCTCGCGACCGACGACGGCGGCGACACCTGGGTCACGCAGCGGCTCGATACGTCCGTCGACCAGCCGCTGTTCTCGGTGCTGTTCACGAACGCGCGGGACGGTATTGCCGTCGGCCTGTGGTCGCTGATGCTGCAGACGCACGACGGCGGCAAGACGTGGACGCGCACGACGCTGCCGAAGCCACCGGGCGGCGGCAAGGCCGACCGCAATCTCTATCGCGCGTTCGCCGACGCCGCGCAGGCGCTTTACATCGTGTCCGAACAGGGGATGGTGCTCAAGTCGGCCGACGGCGGTGCGAACTGGACCTATCTGCCGACGGGCGGCAAGGGCACGTTGTGGTCGGGCGTCGCGATGCCCGACGGCCGGATCGTGGTCGGCGGGCTGCTCGGCAGTCTGTTCGAAAGCCGCGACGGCGGCACGACGTGGGCCGCGCTGAACATCGGCACGCGCAGTTCGATCACGGATCTCGTCGCCACCGGCGGCGGGCTGGTCGGCGTCGGCCTCGACGGGCTGACGTTCGCGCAACGCGTGGCAGGCGGCCCGTTCGACGTCGCACAGCGCGCAGATCGCGCGACGCTCACCGCAGCGCTGATCGATACGCGCGGCAAGCCGGTGCTGTTTTCGCAAGACGGCGTGCTGGCTGCGCCATGAGTTGAATCAGCAACAAGGCAAGGAAGAACGGAGTACGCAAAATGAAGAGCAAGGACAAGCCGGACATGCAGGCCCGGCGGCGGATATTGCGCGTCGCGGCGGCGGGTGCCGCGTCGCTGGCGGCCGGCGAGGTGTCGTTCGCCGAAGGCGCGGCGTCGGCATCCGCCGATCGCGGCGTGATCGATGTCGTCGTCATCGGCGCCGGGCTCGCGGGGCTGACCGCCGCGCGTGACCTGAATCGCGCCGGATGCGAATCGTTCGTCGTGGTCGAGGCGCGCGATCGCGTCGGCGGGCGGACCTACAACCACGATCTCGGCCATGGTGTGGTGTCCGAAGCTGGCGGCCAGTGGATGGGGCCTGGGCAGACGGCGATCGCTGATCTCGCCCGCGAACTCGGCGTCGATACGTTCCCGACGTATTACGCGGGGAAGACCGTCGTGCTGGCCGGCGACGCGCGCGTTGCCCAGGATTTCCACGGCGGCTCGGGCGGCGACGACACACTCGGCGCGAAGCTCGGTGCACTCGCCCGCGGCGTGCCGTCGCGCGAACCGTGGACCGCGCAGCACGCGGCGGAGCTCGACAAGCTCACCTACGGCGACTGGCTGCTCAAGCAGGGCGTGACCTACGAGGACGGCTACTTCCTCGGCCTCGCGGCAAAGCTGTCGCTCGGCGGCGCACCGGCGCAGCTCGGGTTGCTGCACTACCTGTCGATGATCAACAGCGCCGATTGCGACTACGCGAAGCTCGAATCGACCAAGGGCGGCGCACAGGAAACGCGCTTCGTCGGCGGCTCGCAGGTGTTGAGCCTACGGATGGCGAGCGAACTCGGCGCGAAGGTGCAGCTGTCCTGCCCGGTGCGCAAGATCTCGGGCTGGGATCGCGACGTGGTCGACGTGCAGACCGATCGCGGCGTGCTGCGCGCGCGGCGCGTGATCGTCGCGCTCAATCCGGCGCTGTGCCAGCAGATCGCGTTCGATCCGCCGCTGCCGGACGGGCGCGCGCAGTTGCAGCGGAACTGGCCGGCGAATGCGCCGATGCGCAAGACGGTGCACGTGTACGACCGGCCGTTCTGGCGCGATGACGGCTACAACGGACAGATCTTCGAAGTCGGCGGCCCGGTGTTCATGGCGTACGACAACTCGCCACCGGACGGCTCGATCGGCGTGCTCGCCGCGTTCGTCGCACCGGGCGCGCTGCCGGCGGAGCCGAAGGCGGCCGAACGGACGCTGTCGGCCATCTTTGCGCGTGCACTCGGCGACAAGGCGCTGCATCCGACGCAGTTCCACGACTACGACTGGGGCCGTGTCGATCCGTGGACGCTACAGTGCATCCACCCGCTTCCGCCCGGGTTCTGGACGAAATGGGGCAAGTTCCTGCGCCCGGAAGCTGGCCGGCTGATCTGGTCGGGCACCGAGACGGCCGACCTGTGGCCTGGTGCGATGGATGGCGCGGTGCGCTCCGGGCATCGTGCGGCGCTGCAGGCGCTCGGCAAACTGGCCGGCCGCGGCGGGGAGGCCTGAATGAAACGAATCTGGATGATCGGTGCGGCGCTGGCGTTGGCGGGCGGCGTGGCGGCAGGCGTGCTGTACGGACCGGACCTGGTCGACGGCATGCATTACCAGAAGGCGATGGCCGCGATCGGCGAAGCCGACAAGGGCAGCGGCGGCGCGTGGCCGCAGCCTCAGGAGACGTGCTTCTTCTGCCACGGCGTGCACGGACAGTCGCAGAACGCGTGGTATCCGTCGCTATCCGGCCAGCCGGCCACGTATATCGCCGCGCAACTGCGCGCGTTCGCCGCGGACCAGCGCCGCAACGCGTACATGGGGCCGCTTTCTCGCGAACTCGACGACGCGAAGATCGCCGCGCTGGCGACCTACTTCGCGCGACAGGCGCCGGCGCGTAACGAGCCCGTGCCGGCCGACGCGGCGCTCGACAGGCGGGGAATGGCGCTCGTGGAGGCGCGAAGCTGCCGCGCGTGTCACGGCGCGGCGTTGACGGGCAAGGATCCGGCCCCGCGCCTCGCGGGCCAGGGGCAGCTTTACCTGGAGACGCAACTGACGGCGTTCCGCTCGGGCGAGCGGCACGATCCGACCGGTGCGATGAACGGATTGGCCGCGACGTTGTCGGGCGACGACACGCGCGCCGTTGCGCACTATCTGGCCGGCCTGTCGCCGGACGGGGCGGCCAGATGATGCGCGAAACATGTCAGGGCCGGGAATACCCTGCCTTTTTCTTTACGCTTTACTTTGTCATAGTGACCTAAGATTGGTAATGTGTTCTATAAAAGAACGCGCCGGATACGAAGCAGCAGTACCCGACTTTGAACCGCACCGGTTCTCGACAATTCACGTTTCAGGAGACAAGCATGGCTAAGCATCCCGTCGTCGTTTATGGCGCAAGCGGTTACACCGGCATGTTGATCATGGACTGGCTGATCGACCAGAACATCCCGTTCACGGCGGTCGCGCGCAATGCGGGCCGCGCGAAGGAAATGATGGCGCAGCGCGTCGTGCGCCTCGAATCCGCGCAATACGAAATCATCGAAGCGGAGCACGACGTCGATGCGCTCGTGAAGGCGTTCAGCGGGGCAAAGGTGGTGTGCAACACGGTCGGGCCGTTCTCGAGCTTCGGGCTCGTCGGCGTCGAGGCCGCGCTGAAGGCCGGCTGTCACCACCTCGATACGACCGGCGAACAGTCGTATATCCGCGCCGTGCGCGACCAGTTCGGCGAGCAGTACCGCCAGGCCGGCCTGCTGGTGTCGTCGTCGAACGCGTACATGTACACGTACGCCGAGATCGCCGCCGAGCTCGCGCTCGAAACGCCGGGCATCGATGCGCTTGAGACCGCCACGCTGACGCGCGGCCCGCGCGGCGCGGCCGGCGTGAGTATCGGCTCGACCGCGACGATCTTCGACGGCGCGCGCCACGAGTCCTGCTACCTGTGGGAGAAGGCGCTCGTGCCGCACGCAGCGGACGCATCGTTCACCGTCGCGACGCCGGAGCTGATGCAGCCGGTCTTCTGCCTGCCGTGGGGCGGCACGTCGCTGCCCGTCTATTTCGAGCACGATGCGCGTGTGCGCAGCTGCATCTCGTGCGTGGGTTTCTACGACAACAACGTGATGAAGCTGGTGCACCAGTTCGGGCAGAAGTGGGAAGCCGAATACAAGCACCTGCCGCGCGAGCAGCAGGACGAAGTGCTGAAGCAGGTCGTCGCGTCGACCACGCCGACGATGCCGCCGCGCGAGCGCACGACGATCCAGCGCAGCGTCGACTTCGCGATCGGCCGCGGCCAGCTCGCGTCGGTGCGCGCGACCGTGCACGGCGTCACGCCGTACATCTCGACGGGCGCGATTCATGCGGCCGGCGTGCTCAAGCTGCTCGACGGCGACATCGCGCGCACGGGCTTCGCATCGGGCTCGAAAGCATTCGGCCATCGCTACCTGCTCGGTTTCCTCGAACAGCGCGGGCTTGCGCGCGCGACGGTCACGCAACTGTGACGGCCGCCGCCGCACCGGTACAGACCCAACGGAACTTGTGACATGGCCATTATCGATTTCTACGACCGCGGGTGGCGCCTCAATCCCGACGGCGTCGCCTACATCCAGGACGATCGCAACTACACGTTCCAGGAGATCGGCGAGCTGTCGTGCCGCATCGCCAACGGCTTGCTTGCCGCCGGGTTCGCGAAGGAGGCGAAGGCGGCGGTGTGGGCCGACAACGACGTGATCGGCTGGAGTTGCGCACTCGGGATGTGGCGCGCCGGGCTCGCGTACATCCCGGTGAACGGCCGCAACGCGCCGGCCGAGAACCAGTACGTGCTCGATGCGTTCGACTGCGAAGTGCTGTTTTTCCATCAGGCGTTCGCGGCCGCGATCGATGCGCTGCGGCCGAGCCTGCCGAAGGTCCGGCTGTGGGTGTGCCTCGACGCCGACCTGCCGTGGGCGCCGTCGCTGGCCTCGTGGAGCGAGCGCCAGCCGGCGACGCCGCCGGTCGTCGATTACGCGATGGACGACGTCGTCGCGCTGTCGGCCACGGGCGGCACGACGGGCGCGCCGAAGGGCGTGATGAACACGCACCGTTCGCTGCAGACGTACTTCGCGCAATTCATGATCGCCATGACGTACGGCGATGCGCGTCCGGTGAATCTTGCTGCGGCGCCGATGACGCACACGGCCGGCATGATGTCGCTGCCGTGCACCGCGCGCGGCGGCACGGTGGTCGTGCTGCCGAAACCCGATCCCGCGCTGTTGCTCGGCGCGATCGTCAAGCATCGCGTGACCGAGTTCTTCCTGCCGCCGACCGTGATCTACCGGCTGCTCGACATCCCCGGCATCGAGCAGGTCGATTTTTCGTCGCTGCGCTACTTCCTGTACGGTGCCGCGCCGATGTCGGTCGAGAAGCTCAAGCGCGCGATCGACGTGTTCGGCCCGGTGATGACGGGCGGCTACGGGCAGACCGAGGCGCCCGCGTCGATCTCGTACTTGACGCCCGCCGAGCATTTCGTCGACGGCAAGCTGGCATCCGACACGCGGCTCGCGTCGGTCGGCCGCCCGAATCCGCTGGTGCGCGTCGAGATCGTCGGCGAGTGCGGCGAACTGCTGGAACAGGGTGAAACCGGCGAGATCTGCGTGCGCGGCGATCTCGTGATGAAGGGCTACTACCGCGCGCCGGACAAGACGGCCGAGATGATCGTCGACGGCTGGCTGCACACCGGCGACATCGGTCATCTCGATCGCGACGGCTATCTGCACATCACCGACCGCAAGAAGGACATGATCATCAGCGGCGGCTTCAACGTCTATCCGAGCGAGGTCGAGCAGGTGATCTGGGCGCACCCTGCCGTGCAGGACTGCGCGGTGATCGGCGTGCCCGACGACAAATGGGGCGAAGCCGTGAAGGCTGTCGTCGAGCTCAATGCCGGCCAGCAGGTGAGCGCGGAAGAACTCGTCGCGCTGTGCAAGGAGAAGCTCGGCTCGGTGAAGGCGCCCAAGAGCGTGGATTTCGTCGCCGCGCTGCCGCGCAGCACGGCGGGCAAGGTGCTGAAGAAGGACCTGCGCGAACAGTACTGGCAAGGTCAGCAACGCAGGATATGAGCCTGCTTCATACGGATTCCATACGATGAGCAACATCTACATCGCCGGCATCGCGATGACCGTGTTCGGCCGGCATCTCGACCGCAGCCTCGACGATCTGGCGAGAGAGGCGCTGCAGCGTGCATTGCGGGACGCCGGCTGCCACGCGGATGCGATCCGCGCCGCGTTCTACGCGGGCATCACCAACGGCCCGCTGCAGGGGCAGTTGTCGATTCCCGGCCAGGTCGTGTTCAGCAAGATCGGCCTCGAAGGCATTCCGGTGTTCAACGTCGAGAATGCGTGCGCGTCCGGCAGTACGGCCGTGCACCTCGCTGTGCGGCAGTTGCAGTCGGGCGCGTGCGACGTCGCGCTCGCGCTCGGCGCGGAAAAGATGAACGTCGCGGACAAGGCGAAATCGTTCGCACTGTTCGAGGCCGGCTGGGACGTGTCGCGCGTCGACGAGAATTTCGCGACGCTCGCGCGGCTCGGCGAAGGGATCGAGCCGCCGCCCGGCTCGGAGTCCGAGCGCCCGTACAGCCGCTTCATGAAGATCTACGCGGCGATGTGCCGGCACCACATGCATACGTACGGCACGACGCAGCGGCAGATTGCCGCCGTGTCGGCGAAGAACCACGGGCATTCGGTGCACAACCCGTATTCGCAATTCCGCCAGCCGTTCACGATCGACGAAGTGCTGGCGGCCGCACCGATCACGTACCCGATCACGCTGCCGATGTGCGCGCCGCTGTCGGACGGTGCGGCGGCCGCGATCCTCTGCACGGACGAAGGGCTGGACCGCATCGGTGCCGACCGCAGCCGCTGCGTCCGGATCGCCGCGAGCGTGATCCGCAGCTTCACGCGGCGGCGCATCGATGAGCCGCACAAGCACATCGGCCGGCTCGCCGCATTACAGGCATACGAGCAGGCCGGCGTGGGGCCGGAGGATATGGACGTGGCCGAAGTGCACGACGCGTCGGCGATGGGCGAAATCATCCAGGCCGAGAACCTGGGCTTCGTGCCGCTCGGCGAAGGCGGTCCGGCCGCCGAGCGCGGCGAATTCACGCTCGGCGGGCGCATCCCGATCAACACGTCGGGCGGTCTGGAATCGAAGGGCCATCCGCTCGGCGCGACCGGCATCGGGCAACTGTACGAGTTGGTCACGCAATTGCGCGGCGAAGCGGGCGCGCGGCAGGTGGTCGGCGCGCGTCATGCGATCCAGGAGAACGGCGGCGGCTTGCAGGGCGTCGAAGAGGCCGCGCTGGCGATTCACATTCTCAGCAGGGACTGACGGAGGCGGACATGGGCGACGCACACGGCGCAATCGCGCACGGGCAAGTAGCGCAGGCAGGGCAGACGACGCGACAGGCGTCGGGCGGAGTCGGCGCGGCAGCGGCGATGCAGGCGGCGGGCGCCGAGGCGGCCGGGCCGCTGGCGCGCTGGGGCGACGAAATTCGCGCCGACGCCGCGTTGCAGAAGTATCGTCCTGTCGGTGGATGGATCGAAGCGCCAGAGCATGCACAGCCGCCGCTCGAAGGTGATGTCCGCGCGGACGTGATCATCGTCGGAGCGGGCTTTGCCGGCCTCTCCACCGCGCTGGAACTGGCCGCGCGCGGCGCGAGCGTCGTCGTGCTCGAACGCGAGTTCGCGGGCTTCGGCGCGAGCGGGCGCAATGCCGGTTATCTCGCCGGCGGCCAGGGGCTGGAATACGAGCTGTTTCTCAAGCGGGTCGGCCACGAACAGGCGAAGCGGATCGTCGGTTTCTACGACGAAGGCGTCGCGTACGTCGAACGCAAGCTTACCGAATACGCGATCGACTGCGACTACCGCGCGTCGGGCATCATTCGCGCGGGCGTGCATCCGTCGCAGGAGAAGCGCCTGCGCGAGAGCATGGCTACCGGCATCGAGCTCGGCTCGCCCGCGCAGTTTCTCGATGGCGCGGCGATGCGCGAACGCGGGATTCCGCCGGCGTTTCTGTTCGGCGCTTACGTGCCGGGCGGCGGCACGCTCGATCCGGGCAAGTACGTAACGGGCCTGCGGCGCGCGGCGCTCGCGGCCGGCGTGAAACTTTACGAGAGCACCGCGCTACTCGACTTCGACGCGGGCGAGACAGTACGCGTGCGCACGGCACGCGGCAGTGCGAGTGCGCCGGTGCTGGTGCTCGCGACCAATGCGTACACGCCGCAACTCGGCTTGCTCGGCGACAAGGTGATGCCGCTGCGCGTGTCGGCGCTCGAAACCGAGCCGTTGTCCGATGCGCAGCTCGCGGCGCTCGGCTGGCCGAACCGCGAGGGCATCGTCACGTCGCACCTGACGATGGAGAGCCATCGCCTGACCGCGCGCAACACGCTGCTGCTGACGACCAAGCGGCTGCACTACGTGTACGGCTCGCAGACACCGAACGTACCGGATGACGACGCGTATCGCGCGCTGCTGAAGACACTGCACGCGCGTTTTCCACAACTCGGTAACGTGCCGGCGCGCGCATGCTGGAGCGGCTACATCTCGTTCGCGGGCGACGCATTGCCGGTGGTCGGCGCGGCCGGTGCGCACGGCAACGTTTTCTACACGGCAGGGTGTTCGGGGCATGGTGTCGGCACGCAATCGCTGATCGGGCATGTGCTGGCCGAGCGCATTCACGATGGACGATCGCCGTTGCTCGACACGTTGACGCACAAGACGCCGTCGGTGCCGCCCGAGCCGCTGCGATGGTGTGCGATGACCGCGATGCTCGGCGTTGCGAACCTGCTCGACGAACGCGTGAACCGCAAGGTGCGGCCGATGTAGCGGTCCCCGCGATCGTCGCGACGCGCGAACGTGCCTCCGGCTGGCCCGCCCGACGGAAGGGCGGCTCGATGGAAAATGAAGCGCGCATCGGGTATAGTCGTTGGCGCTCCGTAAGGCAAGGAGCGTCCATTCGACGAAGCCGAAACGCCATTTTCACGACGAACACGATGACAGTGTCCAACGAGCAGCGCAGCACCCGAAAGCGGCGCATTTCGACTGCCACCGCCGCAGCGAGCAATACCGATGGCTTGCGGGCGCAAGGCCTGCGCACGCGCAATACGATCATTCGCGTTGCACGCAAGCTGCTGCTGGAAGGTGGTCCGCTCGAATTCTCGCAGCGCGCGGTTGCCGCGGCTGCGGGCATTAGCGTCAGCAATCTGCAGTACTACTTCCCGACCCGGATCGCCGTGTTGCGAGCCGTCATCGAGCCGGTCATCCAAGCGTATATCGACGACATGAAGCGCGCGATCAGCAGCGATGCGTCGCCGCGCGACGTGTTCGAAGAGATCATGCAGCGCTCGGTCTCCGATGCGAAGGATGCCAAGTACAACGCACTGTTCCGGCATTTGCTGTCGTTTGCGGCCACGGATGCCGAGTGTTTCAAACTCTACGACGAGTGGTACGCGACGCTGACGCGCGATCTCGCGCAACTGCTGCGCGCCGTCAATCCAGCGTTCAGCGCGGCCGACAGCCGGCATGCGGCGACGATGCTGATCGCGCTGGCCGACGGGCTCGCGATGCAGTACGGCACCGGGCGGCAGACGCAAGCGCTCGACGCGTATTTCGTCGCGACATCGCGCGCGATCGCCTACGGCACGCTGACAGTGCCCGCGGGTAAATAGCGGCGCGATCCACTGCAGCGGCCACACGAACACAGACAGGGGAATACCCTGTCTTTTTTTTGCTTCCAATGTTTGTCACTATGACCTATGTTTGGTATGTATTACTAGATATGGGGTGGCCGGGCACGACCGCTGCCGGGCCGACATGATTCGAGTCCAGGAGGAGAACGGAGATGATTCGTCTGAACAAGTCCGCGGCGCTGCCCGTGGTCGGCTTGACCGGCTTCGAGACGCCGCTGAGCGAAGAGGAAAGCGCTATCCAGCACACGGTTCATCGTTTTGCGCGCGACGTGCTGCGGCCGATCGGCCGCGAGCTCGACCGGATGACGGCGGAGGACGTGATCGCGCCGGGCTCGCCGTACTGGGCCGCGATCGTCGAGAGCGCGAAGCTCGGGCTCGATCCTCAACTGATCGCGCAGTTTCCGCCGGAGACGGCCGTGCGCATCGAGTCGCTGATCGGCGAGGAGCTCGGCTGGGGCGATTCGGGGCTCGCCGTATCCATCGGCGCGGCAACGATGCCGCTCATGATGGCGCATACGGTCGGCAACGCCGAACTGATCGAGATGTGCGCGGGCAAGGTCGGCTGCTGGATGAACACGCAGCCCGATCGCGGCTCGGACGCGGCGATCCTGTATCGGCAGGAACTCGCCGGGAGCGGCCGACAGCCGGTCGGCAACGTGACCGCGAAGGTCGGTACGGACGAGATCGTGATCAACGGGCAAAGCTCGGCATGGATCTCGAACGGCTCGGTCGCGCAGGTCGCGCTCGCGTACATGGCGGCCGATTACGGCGACGGCTTCTACGGCGAAGGCGAGCGTAGCGCGTTCACGAACGGCATCGCGATGATCCTGCCGCTCGATCTGCCCGGCGTGTCGCGCGGCAAGCCGCTCGACAAGATCGGCCAGCGCTCGCTGCCGCAGGGCGAGATCTATTTCGACAACGTGAAGGTGCCGAAGCGCTTCGCGGTCGCGCTGAAGGACGACTATCTCGGCAACCTCGCGTCGACGTGGTCGTATGCGGGCACGCACATGTGCCAGGTGTTCGTCGGCGCGGCGCGGGCCGCGTTCGAACTGGCCCTCGCGTATTGCCACGAGCGCAAGCAGGGCGGCGCGCTGCTGATGGATCACCAGATGACGCACCTGCGCATCGGTGAGATGCTGCGCCGCCTCGAGATGGCGCGCGCGATCGCGCGCCGCAGCCTCGCGTTCTCGCGGATGTCGCCGCAGAGTCATCCCTATGCGACCGCGCAGGCGAAGGTGAGCGTGACTGAGGAAGCGATGAAGATCACGCACGAGGCGTTCCAACTGTTCGGCGGGAACGGCACCACGCGCGAATTCCCGATCGAAAAGCTGTTCCGCGACGTGCGTTCGGCGCTGATCGAGGACGGCGAGAACTACGTTCTCGCGTCGCGCCTCGGCGTGCTGGCCGGACAGCTTTATCAGAATGGATGGACGCGTGAGTAAGGCCGTCCGATAGGTCAGGGCGTGCGTCGGATCGGCGGGGGCACGCGTCGCCCATTGCGGGCATGCGCCACATGCAGCGTCATCGTCTACGATCTTCGATTCAAACCGCCAGGATATATATGAACGAAACAGCTCTCGGCGATGCGGCGTCGTCAATCATCGCTGGGAGTTGCGCAATTCAGGCGCCGACTAATCGACCTAGGAGTGCGTGACTACTCTGTTCATGATGTTCAAGTGTGTCCGAAGCGCACAGTCTCGAGCGGCTCTAATGTCAACGAGAACGAAAAGGAAAACGCCCGCTCTGCGCGCGGGCGTTTGAAGAGTTGGGGCAGGAAACTTACTGCGGAACAACGTCCAAGCCAGTAAGCCCCGCCCCCTGTTTCTTGTCGCCTGCCCTAGACCGGCTGAAGCATAAGGGCAGCCGCGATTTTGCAGACTCACAACAGGCGCCCACTGCCTTATCCGGCGGCGCCTGCCTCAAGCGATGTGATATAGCGGAGCAAGTCGTCTGTACGTCCCTCCGAAATAAGCTGTTCGGCAGTCTTGTAGTCAAAGGTTGGCAACGGCTCATTGCGATACCAGAAGAGAGAGCTCGGCACGTCACCGGAGACGTCGGTTGCGGCACGGATGATCCGAAGTGCGTCCCGAAGGAACTTCTGCACACTCTCAGATCCTGACAGGCGACCTATCGTGCTGCGATGTACATGGGCGAGCCGCGCGAGCGTCTGCATATCGATATGCAGTGCGGCCGCGAAACGTCTGGCCGAGATGATCGGATCGGGGCTGTCTGGTTCACGCAAAGACGCCATGAATTGCGCGAAATTGCTGGGCGCTGCCGCATTGCCGGTGATGTCAGATCCCATAGCTGCTCACTATTTGCACACTATGAGCACATTTATGGCAGACGCCGGCCAGCCATTGGACCGTGAACCTCAAGCCAGCACACGGAGACTGCCGTCGATGCGTTCCATCGAGCTCGTCGACAAGCCGGTCACGACGATCGATCGGTCGGTGGCTTGCCGGATTCCCTGGACGTTGCAAGGAATGGATCGTGACGCAGCGGCGCGCCGGCACGTGTCCGCTTGCCGACGACACCGCGAGACATTGGCCGTGACGCACCGGAACTTCCAAAGCAAATCATGTAATTCGATCCGCCAAAATGCCGGGTTAAATTATTCAAATCGTCGAAATTTTTTAATTAATTTTCTTTTAATCAAACAAAATTTCCGCGCTGGCAAAGGTATTTAAAACAGCCCCGTAATTCAATGTGGTGTGCCTTGTTGAGGCCGATCTGTATTGGCTTGCGAGGTTATGAAGAATTTCGACCCTTTATATTTGAGTCGAATCTTCGTCGAGAATGTAAAGCATTGCAATATCAAGGCAGGAGTTGAGCATTTCGATTGCGACCAATGATTTTATTTGGCAGGATTTTCATCAAGTTGCTCGATTTTAAAACAACAAAAAAGCCGATAATTCAATCAGTCGAAATAACACACGCCGGATGAGCAACGATTCGGAAGGAAGCTGACGAAGAAACTGGTAACGAGGCGGCGAACGGTCGACACCGTTCGCGATCACTGAATCAATCGCTATCCCGGGCGTCGACGCGTCACTCGAGCGATCCGGGCGAATCCGATACGGGGCAGCCATGGCGATACTCAAGAACGATTCTTCCGGGCAAGCGTGCCTGCTCCGCGCGTATCACGTGTTCGGCCGCGACGCCGCGCGCTGCGATACGGTCATCCGCGACGCGTCGGTGTCCCGGGTCCACGCCCATATCCGCTGGGTCGGCGGGCGATGGGAGCTCCACGATCACAGCAGCAACGGCACGTCGGTATCGGGCGTGCCGTTGCGCGACGGCGAGCACGCGGTGCTGCAGCGCGGCGACGTGATCCGGTTCGGCAGGGCGGGTGTCGCGCCCTGGCGCGTCGCGTCGCTCGACGATCCGGCCGATACGCTATGGCCGGTACGGGGCGCCGTGCACCCGATCGTGCTCACGCCGCGCCAGATCCTGGTTGCCCACGCCGCGCAGCCGGTCACGATCGTCCGGTCGCCGGCCGGCGATTGGCTGTGCGACGACACGTTGCCGCCACGCGCGCTCCATGACGGCGATGAAGTGTCGACGGGCGACGTCACGTGGCGCGTGGCGCTCGTGCGCCATGGCTCGACGATGACGCTGCGCGCGCCGGCCGATCCGGCCGTGCCGGCCCGATTGCTCGAATTCTTCGTCAGCCGGGACGAAGAGCATGCGCGTGCGCTGCTGCATGTTCGCGGCGGCGTGGTCGACCTCGGCGAGCGCGCGCATCACTACAGCCTCGTCACGCTCGCCCGCGCACGTTCGGCCGACATGCAGGCCGGCTACGACGCCGCCACGCAAGGCTGGATCGAACTCGACCGGCTGGCGCGCATGCTCGGTATCGATACGTCCCATCTCAACGTGCAGATTCATCGCGCCCGGAGCCAGTTCGCGGCGCTGCCGGGGCTGGACGCGAGTCAGCTGGTCGAGCGGCGGCGCGGCAGCGTCCGCTTCGGCGATTTCCCGTTCCGCGTCATGCGCGGCGAGCGCCTCGATTGCCAGTCGGTGCCGGGCGGCGAGCCGCGCATCGGCATGCATCGTCCGGCGCCGGACCCGGTCGTCCATTGCTCGTGAACGCGGAACGACCATCCGGGTTGCCGACCGCGACACGCGCACGTGTCGTGCCTCACGCGCGAGAATCGCAGCGGCCCGCCGCGCCTTTCGCGACGTTGGCAGGCAAGCGGCATTACCGGCTCGGTGCGTTGCTCGGCGAAGGCGGCAGTGGCGTGGTGTTTCATGCGACCTGCGGCGAGACGGGGCAAGACGTCGCGATCAAGCTGATGCGGGACGATGTCGCGCGGACCGAAGCCGAGCGCGCCCGCCAGCGCATGCGCTTCCGGCGCGAGACGAGCCTGTGCGAGACGCTGCGGCACCCGAACATCGTGGCGCTGCTGGACAAGGGGGATGCACCCGACGGGCGGCTGTTCGCCGTATTCGAACGCGTGCAGGGCCAGACCCTGCACGACTGGCTTGCAATGCGGGGGCCGCTGTCGGCCGTCGACACCGGCCGGCTGATGACGGAGGTGCTCGATGCGCTCGCGGCTGCACATCGCCGCGGCATCGTGCACCGGGATCTGACGCCGCAAAACATCGCGCTCGCGATGGCCGAAGACGGGCCGCACGCGAAGCTCCTCGATTTCGGGATCGGCGCGCTGTTGCCCGGCGCGACCGATATCGCGCCCCAGGCGGCGACGCTCGCGGCCGAGGTGATCGGCTCGCCGTCATATTGCGCGCCCGAGCAATTGCGCAACGAACCGCCGACGCCCGGAAGCGACCTGTATGCGTGGGGTCTGATCGTGATCGAATGCCTGACGGGCGAAGTCGTGATGCAGGGCGCAAGCGTGGCCGACATTCTTTATCAGCAACTCAGCCCGGTGGATGTCGCGCTTCCCCCGTCGATCGCGTCGCATCCGCTCGGCTCGGTGCTGCGGCACGCGTTGGGCAAGCATCCGGCGCAGCGTGCCGCCTCGGCCGACGAACTCGTGGCGCAGTTTCGCACGCTCAATTTCGCCGCGCTCGTCGGCCCGTTCGATGCCGGCCGCGCAAGCCGCCGCACACGGCCGCATCCGTTCGCGCCGCGCAGCGACGCGGTCGCACCGGCGGGCGAATACCGGCAGGTCACCACGCTGTGCTGTTGCGTGACGATCGCCGGAGACGGCCGGCAACGCCATGCGGGAACCGATCACGGCGCCCTGCTCGACCGCTACGAGGCGCAGTGGCTGACGAAGTGCGCGGATATCGCCGTCGGCTATGGCGCGCAGGTCGACGAGCGGCTCGGCGACACGCTGCTGTTCCATTTCGGCCTGCAAGGCGATATCGATCGGCCCGCGCGCCGCGCGGCACGTGCGGCACTCGACATGGTGCGGGTGGCCGGGCGCGCGCGGTTGCCGGTGCCGGCCGACTCCCGCGATGCCGCCGGCGGCGAAGGCTGGCATGTCGAAGTGGCCGCTGCGATTCACGTCGGGCAGGTTCTCGCGCATGCGGCGCAGTGGGCGGGCGGGTCGACGCCGGCCGCCGCGTCGCGGTTGTTGAGGCTGGCTGGGCCCGGGCAGATCCTGATCAGCGACGATGCGCGGCTCGCGCTCGAACGGCATGCCGACTTCCGGCCGACCGGGTTGCGGCTGGCGCGGGCGGGCCTCGCGCCGCAGCCGGTGCACGAACTGCTCGGCGAGCGTCGGGCCGATACACCGTTCGATTCGCTCGACGGCGGCATGCGGGCACCGATGATCGGCCGTACGCGCGAACTCGATGCACTGCTGCGTGCGTGGCAGGAGACGCTTGCACGTCATCATCGCGCAATGCACGGTGTGCCGCCGCGGCTCGTCGTCGGCGATGCAGGAATCGGCAAGTCGCGCCTCGTACACGGGCTGTGCGAGACCGTGCGGGCACAGGGCCACGCGTTCGCGCATTGCGGATGCCAGCCGGAGCGGGAGAATCATGCGCTGTTTCCGATCCTGCGGTTCATCGGCGCGCATTGGCAACTCGACGCCGACAGTCCGGCCGACATCACGCACGCGGCGATCGACGCGATGCTCGCGGCGCTCGAATGCGATCGTGCGGCGGCCCGTGTCGCGCTTGCGACCTGGCTGGGGCTGCCCTGCGATGCGAAGGCGGCGAGGTGGCCGGGCGCGCGCGAACAGGACGCGCTGTTCGATGTGCTCGAGCAATTGATCGTGTCGCTCGGCAATGGCGCGCCGGTGTTGCTCGTCGTCGAGGATGTCCAGTGGATCGACCGCTCGACCGAGGATTTTCTGGCGTACCTGCAGCGCTCGCCGCGCGCGGCGGCGCTTTGCATCGTGCTCACGTCGCGACCCGTCAGGCTCGCGCGCTGGCGCGGCGTGACCGAGCGCCTGGTGCTGCGCCGCCTGCCGCGCGACGACGCGCGGCGCCTGATGTCGGCGCACCTGGGCCAGGGCGCGCTCGATCCGGCCTGGCTCGACCCGCTCATCCATCGTACGGCGGGCATTCCGTTGTTCATCGAGGCCGTTGCGCGCGAGCTGACGATGTGCGGCGCGGACGGCTCGCTCACGGCGCTGCGGACGATGGACCCGTGCCCGCTTCCGCTCAGTCTCGGCGGAATGCTCGGTCGCGCGTTCGACCGGATCGACGATGCGCGCGGCACCGCGCAGCTCGCCGCGACGATCGGGCTCGAGGTGGATGCGCAACTGCTGGCCGCGGCATCGCCGCATGATCGCGTCACGCTCGACGCGCACCTGCAGCTGCTGCTCGAAGAGCGGATCATGTATGCGCAACATCGGCGCGATCGCGTGTTCTATTCGTTCCGCCATGCGTTGATTCGCGACGCGGCGTACGCGTCGATGCCGCCGGCTGTGCGGTGCGCCAACCATGCGCGAGTCGGCGAGGCGCTGGCCGCGCAAGCCGATCACGGAGCCGGCGCGCATGCGAACGGCGTCGACGAACACGCCACGCGCTTGTGCATCTGAATCCTGCACTCGATGCACGGATGTCCCAGCGGTGCTGCCACCCGCGTCCTACAGTGGGCCAGATAGGCCGATACGGCTTTCAGCGCCGGATCGGCTTTCGACAATCTGGAGACAACCCCATGACAGCCGAGTACACCCTTCAACACCGGATCGCGGGCGACGCGTGTGACGCCGCGCAGGGCCAGTGGTTCGAGAAATTCGAACCGTGCACCGGGCACCTGCTTGCGCGCGTGGCGGCCGGCACCGGCGCCGACGTCGACCGGGCCGTGCGCGCGGCCCGCGCGGAATTCGACGGCGGATCCTGGCGCCGCTTGCCCGGCGCGGCGCGGGCGAAGCTGCTGAACCGGCTGGCCGACCTGCTCGAGCATGACGCGGAACGCTTCGTCGAGTTGCTGGCGCGTGAACAGGGGCGCCCCGCGATGGAAGTGCGCATGATGGACCTGCCGATGTCGATCGACACACTGCGCTACTTCGCCGGATGGGCGGACAAGCTCGAAGGCCGCCAGATTCCGACCGGCGGCTTCATGGGGCGCCCGACCGTCAACTACACGGTGCGCGAAGCAGTCGGCGTCGCCGGCCTGATCGTGCCGTGGAATGCGCCGCTGATGATCGCGTGCTGGAAGCTGGCGCCCGCGCTCGCGGCCGGCTGCACGGTCGTGATCAAGCCGTCGGAGGACGCGCCGCTCGCGGTCGGGGTGCTGGTGGACCTGGCGGCGCAGGCTGGTTTTCCGCCAGGTGTCGTGAATCTCGTGCACGGCATCGGTGCGTCGGTCGGGGCCGCGCTGGTCAATCACCCGGGCGTCGACAAGATCAGCTTCACCGGCAGCACCGAGGTCGGCCGCACGATCGCGCGCGAAGCCGGCGCACAGTTCAAGCGGCTGACGCTGGAACTCGGCGGCAAGGCGCCGCAGATCATCTTCGACGACGCGAAGCTCGAGCAGGCGATCGCCGGCGTCGCGATGGGGCTGTTCGTCAACCAGGGGCAGACGTGCGCGGCCGGCACGCGCGTGCTGGTGCAGCGCCGTCACTACGACGACGTCGTCGGCGCGCTAGCGCATGCGGCGCGGTCGGTCAGGGTCGGCACGCCGTTCGACCCGGCGACGCAGATGGGCGCGCTGATCAGCGCCCGCCATGCCGACCGCGTGAAGACGCATATCGCAGCGGCGCTGCGCGACGGCGCGACAATGGTCGCGGGCGACGAGCCGGTGCCGTCGCAAGGCTTCTTCGTGCGGCCGACGGTGTTCGCGAATGTCGATCCGGCGATGCGCATCGCGCGCGACGAAGTGTTCGGGCCGGTCGGCACGATCATGCCGTTCGATACGGAAGACGAGGCCGTCGCGCTGGCGAACGACACCGTCTACGCGTTGTCCGCCACGCTGTGGACCCGCGATCTCGCGACCGCGCACCGTACTGCCGCCCGTCTGCGGGTCGGCGCGGTCGCGGTGAACGCGTGGAGCCCGCTCGACGCACGGCTGCCGTGGGGCGGCTTCAAGGAGAGCGGCGTCGGGCGCGACCTGTCGCAGAGCGGGCTCGATGCGTACCTGGAGGAGAAGGTCGTCACGATCGCGATGTAGCCGCGCACGTGCCGGCTCGGAGACACAACAACAAGATCGCGAGCATTGCTCGCCCGCCTATCCCATTCGACAGACACATGACTACTCAAGACCTGACCTTCGATTACGTCGTCATCGGCGCGGGTTCCGCCGGTTGCGTCGTGGCCGCGCGGCTGATCCAGCAGAACGCCGGTTCGGTGCTGCTGCTGGAAGCCGGCACGCGCGACGACAATCCGTTTCACCGGATTCCGGGCGGCGTGATGCAGGTGTTCCAGAAGAAATCGTGGCCGTACATGACCGAACCGCAGCCGAACGCGAACGGTCGCAGCATGATCATCGCGCAGGGCAAGGTGCTGGGCGGCGGCAGTTCGGTCAACGGGATGATCTACATCCGCGGGCAGCGCGACGACTACGACGACTGGGCGACGCAGTGGGGATGCACGGACTGGCGCTACGACGACGTGCTGCCGTATTTCATGAAGGCGGAAGCGAACGAAAGCCTGGGGCCTGCGTATCACGGCCAGACGGGTCCGCTGCCCGTCAGCGAGAACCGTTATCGCCATCCGTTGACGGCTGCGTTCATCCGGGCCGGGCAGGAGATGGGGCTGCGCTACGTCAACGATTTCAACGGCGAAGTGCAGCAGGGCATCGGCTATTACCAGACGACGACGCGCAACGGCGAACGCGCAAGCACGGCACAGACCTATCTGGCGTCGGTGCGCGACGACGCGAAGCTGAAGGTGGTGACCGGCGCGCTCGTGCACCGGATCCGGACCGATGCGGGGCGTGCGGTCGCGGTCGAATTCAGCGAAGGCGGCCATGCGCCCGTGTCAGTACGCGTGCGCAACGAGGTCGTCGTGAGCGCGGGGGCGATCGGGAGTCCGAAGGTGCTGATGCTGTCCGGCATCGGGCCGGCGGAGCATCTTGCCGCGCTCGGGATCGATACGGTTGCCGCATTGCCGGTCGGCCGGAATTTCCACGATCATCTGCACATGTCGGTGCAGGCGTCGATTCGCACACCGGCGAGCCTCTACGGCGAGAACACCGGGCTCCGGGCGATGCGCCATTTCCTGCAATGGAAGTGCTTCAGGAGCGGGCTGCTGACCAGTAACATCCTCGAAGGCGGCGCATTCATCGACACGCTGGGCACCGGGCGGCCGGACGTACAGTTCCATTTCCTGCCGCTGCTCGACAACTTCGACAATACGCCGGGAGAGAAGCCGCCCGCGAGCGAGCACGGCATGTCGGTCAAGGTCGGCCATCTGCAACCGAAATCGCGCGGGCAGGTGGCGTTGCGCAGCAAGGATCCGTCGGATCTTCCGAGGATCGATGCGAACTTCCTCAGCGACCCGGCCGACCTCGACGGCCAGATCCGGGCCGTTCAGGCCGGGCTCAGGATCCTGTCGGCGAAGGCGCTGCAGGCGCACGTGAAGGAAATCGTCGCGCCTGCCCGGATCGATCCGGACGATCTGCCGGCGATCGAGCGATTCGTGCGGCAGGACGTCAAGACCGTCTATCACCCGGCCGGCACCTGCAGGATGGGTACGGACCCGCGGACGTCGGTGGTCGACCAGAAGACGCTGCGCGTGCACGGCTTCGCCAATCTGCGCGTGATCGATTGCTCGATCTGCCCGCAGGTGCCGAGCGGCAACACCAACGCGCCGGCAATCATGATCGGCGAACGCGGCGCTGATCTGCTGCTCGGTCGGTGAAAGAGGCGGCGCAGGGCTGACCTGCGCTGACTTCGCGTCGGGCAACGCCGACGCGGATCCGTTCGCATCAGAGCGGAAACACGGCCTTGAGCCAGAACGCCGCGCCTTCCGGGCGGTTTCGCACATCGCTTTCCATCTGGTATTTGGCGTTCACGAACCAGCCTTTCCCGCTGTCGTACTTGATCGACGGGCCGATCGCGAACGAACGGCCGCGACGGCCGGCGAGGGTTTGCCCGGCCTGGGAATCGTCCGTCATCTGCCGGTAGACATAGCCGCCCGCGCCGATCGTCAGGCCGTTGCCGAAACCCCAGCCCGCTGAATAGTCGACGATGAATTCCTGGCCGGACCGGTAGTCCGTCGCGCGGTTGCGCTGGTTGAAGGTCCACATGAGCTTGGCATCGAACACCGGCCCGGTGCGGCCGCCGTACGACACGCCGGCGATCGGCTGGATCGCCCAGTAATTCCGGCTGACGTTGGCCAGGTCGCTTTTGTCGTACCCGCCCGTCGGCGCGAAGACATCGACGGCGAGCAGCGTGTGGAGCGTCGGCGTGACGTGCCAGCCGAGCGCCGGCCCGAACGTCATGTCGCCGACGCCGGTGCGCCGTTGCGATTGCCCGCCCGCGTGTACGTCGAGCGTGACGAGCGGAAGCAGCGCATGCATGGCCAGTGACGCGCCGGCAAACGTATAGGGCGTCACCCACACGATCCGCGGCGTCACCGCGTAGGCGGTGAGGCTGAAGTCCGGCGGCGCGACGTTGCGGCCGTCGTTGTCGCGCAGTTCACCGGCGTGGTAGCGCTCCGCGTAGATCAGTGCATAGAGTCCCGGCGGCGGCAGTGCGCAGCACAGGTAGCCTTCCGCCCCGGTCGGGTAGACGGAGCCGCCGCCTTCGGTTGCGTGAGCGCCGTGCGCGACCATGAGCGTGGACAGCGTCACGGAAATGGAAAGTCGTTTCATCGTTTGTCTCCTCCTGCGGCGTGCGAGCGGCCGCCGTTTGTCTTCGGGCGGCGTGCGGGACGGCATCGGCCACGTACGTGAAGCCCGGCCGGAGGCCGGTTTCCGCCCGTCAGCAGGGTGCCGCGCCAGATTCTCGATCGCATGTGTTTGCGTGCAGAGCCATCAGGAGTGCGGTGCATCTAGGTGAAATCTTTACTGCGTCAGGTAGCGTTCCGGCCGCGCATGGGAGTTGTGCGAATGTTCTTTTGCATCGACGCGCCGTACGCTACGAGCCGATCCCCTCTCATCGATGCTGGCCGGGCGCGTGTCGCCGCGCATGGCCGGAAGCCGGGCGAGTCGATCGTCGCGCCCGCTGCATGCGCACGCAGGCGGCGAGGCAATGGACGTACTTGAAACCCGGATATTTCTGGAGGTGAACGTCATGATCGATTCGGACGCGCATCCGCCGCCGCGGGAGGGCGGCGTGTCGTGCTGGTCGGAGCAGATCCGGCATCGGTTCTTTCCGCTGGAGCTCAACGCCGGTTCGTCCGGCGAATTCGACGCAAGCGTCGACGTGTTCGACCATGCGCGCTGCCGCGTGGCGCGCATTGCGGCCAGCGCGCATAGCGCCTCCATCGGGCGCGACGCCTGCAAGACGCTGAAGCACCGCTACGTCAAGGTGATCTGGCAACTGAGCGGCGTGGCGAGACTCGAGCAGGGTGCCAGCGAAGTGATCGTGCCGCCCGGGCATTTCACGCTGTACGAGGCGAGCAGCCCGTACTGGATTCAAAGCGACACACACGGCGAATTCGTCACGATGCTGTGCGAAGTGGCCGATCATGACGCGCTGCCGGCGTTGGCCCGGCACGCGATCGGCCGTGCGATGCCGACGACGGGCGGCGCGGCCGTGGCGCTCGCCAGCCTGCAGGCGATGATCGCCGAGGGGCGGCGCATGAATCCGCGCAGCCGCTTCGGCGTGCTGGAACTGGTGGCGACGTTGCTCGCCGAGACCATCGATTTTACGGACGGCACGGCGCCCGCTTCACGGCGCAAGATCCGCGAGACGTTGCTGCGCGATGCGCAGCAATACATCCATCGGCATCTGGACGACGGCGAACTGTCGCCTGATCGTATCGCGGAGGCATTGAAGGTGTGCCGTCGCACGCTCTACCAGGCGTTCGAATCAATCGGCGAGCGGCCGCAGGCGATGATCCAGCGCCTGCGGCTCGAGAAGTGCCACGAAGTGCTGTCGCAGACCGGCGCCGACGGGGCGAGCATTACGCGCCTCGCGCTGCAGTCGGGGTTTTCCGATCCGGCGTATTTCGCGCGCCTGTTTCGCCGGCGCTTCGGTGTCACGCCGTCGCAGTGTCGGGATGCGGCGATGCAGGATGGGGGTGGTTTGGATTCGTCGGGTTAGTCGTCTGCGCACCGGCAGGATGCGTGACTTGCTGGCGCTGCGCCCGGGTCGTCGGGCGATCCGGTTGCAGCGGCAGCTACAGGATCGCCGACTGGATTGGCCGTGGGCCGGAATCGCGTGGCGAACCGATTCGCACGATCGGCCGCTTCATACCGTGACGACGCGCACATCGTGCCCGGATCGCTTCAACCCGGCAGCACGGCATTGACCACGATCTCGATGCCCATGCCCGGCACGACGAGCGCCTTGACGACCACGCTCGATCGGTTGGGATAGGGGGCGCGGAAATATTCCCGGTAGACGTTGTCGATGATCGGCATGCTGTCGACATCGGTCATCTGGATCTGCACCTGTGTGACGTCGTCGAGCGAGCCGCCAGCGGCGGCCATCGTTTGCGCCAGATTGGAAAAGGTCAGTCGTGCCTGATCCTCGATCGGTCCCGTGTCGACGCTGCCGTCGGACCGGACGGGGCCATGCGCAGTGAACACCAGATTGCCCGCGCGTACCGCCCATGAGAACGGCTGGCCGAGCGATGGCAGGCCGGTATCGATGACTTCCTTCATTGCACGTTCCCCCGCATCAGGCCGTCGAGCATCGCGTACCAGTCGCAATCCGGATCTCGCAGCGCGAGATGTGTTTCAAAGTGGTTCAAGTCGCGCGCTTCGCGGCACACGACCGGGGCCGACTGGCAGGCCAGCAGGCTCGCCAGCCGACGATTCGACCGGATCACGCGTTCCGAATCGTGCTCCCCGTAGCTCAGTGCGAACGGCACCGTATTACCGGCGGTCCAGCAGACGGGGCTGAAGAGGCCATCGTCGTCCGCATCGCCGAGCACCATGTCGTACACCCGTGCTTCCAGGCTGCCTGCCGGCGGGGACGGATGTGCCAGATCCATGATTCCGCTGATCGGTGCGCATCCTCGTATCGTCACGCCGCCATCGATCGCGTCGTCGCGCCCGCCCAGGCGCAACGCCGTCAACGCGGCCAGATGACCGCCGGCCGAATGCCCCGCGACGTAGACCTGCTTCAGGTTGCCCGCGAAGCCCGGCGATGCGGCCAGCGCGCGCAGGAGCAGTGCGCAGTCGTCGAACGCGGCGGGCATCCGGCTTTCGGGCGCGAGGCGGTAGTCGGGCAGGACGAGCGTTGCGCCGAGGCGAACGACATGCTCCGCCATGAAGTGCCCCCACTCCTTGTAGCCGTTCGTCCAGCCGCCGCCGTGCCAGAAGATGACGACCGGCGGTTTGTCGGCGTGACTCGCGTGGAAAACGTCGTAGCGGTGGAGGCGGCTCGGTCCGTAGCTGACATTCCGTTCGCAAGCGATGCCGGCGGGGACGTCCTGCGCCCAGGACAGTGCGGTACGGGCATAGTTTTCCGCTTCGGCCGTTGGCAGCGGCATCTGCGCATCCAGTTGAAAAGGCGACGGGATCAATGGGTCTCCTCATGGTTATCGTGCCGGTGACGGCGGGCCGCCGCGCACCGGTTGGTTAGCATGCCGGACATCATAGAACAGCCAATAATTTATAAAAAGACCAAAATTTATGTTGACGGTGGTTATTGGCCGACCAACAATGCGCCACATCGGATGACCGCCGTCGCGGAACGCGGCAGCAGAGCATCCGCCTTCGCGGGCAGGCGATCCGCGGGGATGACAAACAAGTCAGGAGACGACGATGGTTCAGGCGGTTGCCGTAGGCACCATGCGCAAGGTGACACTCAAGATCGTGCCGTTGCTGTTCGTGCTGTGGCTCGTGAATTTCCTCGATCGGGTCAACGTGAGCTTCGCGGCGCTCGACATGACGAAGACGTTTCATTTCACGCCTGAGCTCTACGGCTTTGGCGCGGGCATCTTCTTCATCGGCTACATCCTGTTCGAGATTCCGAGCAATCTGGCGCTGCAGCGCTTCGGCGCCCGCCTGTGGCTGGCACGCATCATCGTGACCTGGGGCATCGTTTCCGCGTTGCAGGCGTTCGTCTTCAACGCGACGAGCTTCGTGGCGATCCGCTTCCTGCTCGGCGTGGCGGAGGCCGGCTTCCTGCCGGGCGTGCTCTATTACCTGACCCGCTGGTTTCCGGCGGAGCAGCGGGCCCGCGCGATCGGGCAGGTGATGTCGGCCAACATGATCGCTGTCGTGGTTGGCGCGCCGCTATCGGCCGCGATCCTGTCGATGGGCGACGTCGCCGGCCTGGCCGGGTGGCAGTGGATCTTCATCCTCGAGGCGGTGCCGGCCGTTGTGCTCGGCGTGTGCGCGTACTTTTTCCTGTCGGACGAACCGGAGCATGCCAAGTGGCTGTCGGCGCCGGAGCGCGCATGGCTCGTCGACACGATGCAGCGCGATCGTGACGCCGCGGCATCGCTGGGAACCGAGAAGCTGGGCGTGGCGATGCGGGAACCGATCGTCTGGCTGCTGGGGATGCTTTATCTGCTGGTCGGAACGGGCTTCTTCGGCATCACGCTGTGGTTGCCCCAGATCGTCAAGCAGATGGCGGCGATGTCGACGATCCAGGTTGGCATGCTGAGCGCGTTGCCGTTCCTGCTCGGCGCGATTGCGATGGTGCTCAATGGCCGGCATTCGGACAGGACTCGTGAGCGCCGCTGGCATCTGGCGATTCCGCTGGCGGTCGGCAGCCTCGGCTTGCTGGCAAGCGCACTCGTTCACTCGGCTGCACTGGAACTGGCGTTCGTCTGCGTTGCGATGGTCGGAATCGGCGCTTCGCTAAGCGTCTTCTGGTCGATCCCGTCGTCGTTCCTGACCGGTCGGGCCGCAGCCGGCGGGCTGGCGCTGGTCAACACCATCAGCGGCCTGTCGGGCTTCATCGGGCCTTATGCGATCGGCTGGATTCGTGGGCACTCGCCCGACTTCTCCAATGCGCTGTTCTTCATGGCCGGCAGCATCGCGGCAGCGGCCGTGCTTGCCGCGATCCTGCCGTTTCCCGGTGTGCCGGGCCGCAAGCTCGACCCGACGCCCCACTCGGCAGCCTGACAGGCGCTCGAGACGAGCGCTCGTCGCGATCGCGCTATGCCGGATCAGGGCAGCAGTTGCGCGACAACCTGTGCGGTTTCGTCGATGTGCGCGAGCAGGAGCTTGCGCGCGCGCGGTGCGTCGCGATCCAGTACGGCCTCCATCAACTCCTGGTGTTCCCTGACGATGTCGCGAGCGAGCGCTTCCTTTGGAAGCGGTGCGGTGAAGCGCATGCGGCGGTAGCGCTCGGAATGCCGCACGAGTTGTTCGTCGATGCGACGCAGCCACGCTGAGCGGGCGGCGCTGATCAGGGATGCGTGGAAGCGTCGATGGGCGAGTTCCCAGCGATTTGCCGCCTGGATGTCGTCGGGTGCGGGCAGCGGCGTATGGACCAGCTTGTAGAAGGCTGCGGTGATCTGCGCACCCCATTCCTCGTCGCCATGCTTGATCGCGTCGACAAGCAGTTCGCCTTCGATTTTCTTGCGCGCCTCGAGGATGTCGAGCAGATCGTCCCGTGAGGCTTCGGCAACCCTGAAGCCGCGCTGGCCCTCGTTCGTCACGAGCCCGTCGCAACTGAGCAGCATCAGCGCTTCGCGAATGGGGCTGATGCCGACGCCATAGCGTTCCTGAAGCGTCTGCGGCTTGAGCTTTTCTCCCGGCGGAAAGGCACCGGACAGCAGGTCGTTCTGCAGGTATTCGTAGGCCTGTTCCGAAAGCGTCGCCTTCGGGGCGTCGGCCCCCGCGCGTTGCAGTGTTTGCGGTCTTTGCACCATGTCCTGTCCCTGACGTCGCCGGGTGCGCCCGGACGCGTCCCAAAAGTATATGCAGACGCCCAATTTATAGGGAAAACCACGGGTTTTGCAAGAATTCCATATTTTATATGGACATGAAAATTTATAAATTATAAGGTTTCGACGGAATCCTAACGATGTGCGACGTCAACCTTCTTGCGCGGGGAATCGAATGAAAATGCGTCTGGCATGGCCTTGCCTGTTTCTGGTGCTCGCTGGAGCGGTGCATTCTCAAAGCAGCGTAACGATGTACGGACTGCTGTCGGAAGGCGTCATGTACACGAGCAATGCCGGCGGGCACCGGCAGTGGCAACTGGCCAGCGGGGTCCAGCAGGCGCCGCGATGGGGGATCACGGGCAAGGAGGATCTGGGGGGCGGCAACCGGGCGATCTTCACGCTGGAGAACGGCTTCAACCTGTCGACCGGCACGCTGGGCCAGGGCGGGCGCCTCTTCGGGCGGCAAGCATTCGTTGGCCTTGCCAACGAGCGGCTCGGCCAGCTCACGTTCGGCCGCCAGATCGACACCATGGCGCAGACGCTCGCCCCTTACGAGGCGGCCGTGCAGTTTGCGACCTATGGGCCGCCGATCGGCGACAACGACAACATTTTCCCGACGTTCCGCGTGAACAATACGGTCCAGTACAAGAGCCCCGAGGTGGCGGGTTTCCGGTTGCTGTCGGCGTATGCGCTGTCGAACATGGCGGGCGGCTTTTCCGTCAACCGTGACTTCAATGCCGGATTGACCTATGCGAACGGGCCGTTGAGTGCCGGCATCGCCTATCACGCGGTCAACCGGCCGAACGACGCGGCGAACCCGTCAGGGGCCGTGTCGGGCGACTACGGATTCACGTCGCCGTTCGCGACGAGTGCGACGGGCGCGGGCGTCGACAAGCAGCAGATGGCCGGTATCGGCGGATCCTATGCGGTCGGCCCCGCGAAGGTCTCGCTGATGCTTACTCACGTGCTGTTCGACTATGTCGACCAGTCGCGGCTCAGGCTCACCAACTACGAATTGACGGTGACCGACTTCCTGTCGCCGACCGTCCTGATCGGCATGGGCTACATCTACACGACCGGTCGCTATCAACCGACCGGCAAGTCGCCGAAATGGCACCAGGTGGATGCCGGCATCGACTGGTTCCTGTCGAAGCGCACCGATCTCTTTCTGGTCGGCATCTTCCAGAAGGCCGCAGGGGACGCGCAGTACGCGCAGATCTATTACAACTCGCCATCGAGTTCGCGCCAGCAGATTTCCGCGTCGATCGGCATACGGCACAAGTTTTGAGCCGATGGTTCCGGTCGATGCACGCTCGACCGGAACCATGGGGAGCCGCTCCCCCTTCCGTCAGAACCGCGTGCTGAACCCGACCCGCGCGATCGACTGCAGCGCGCCGCTCGACGCGCCGTTCGCATCCATCACGCCATTGATCTGCGCGTTGCTGCCGTGGTTCGCGCGCTGATGCACGCCCGCCACGTACACCATCGTGCGTTTCGACAGCCAGTACTGGACGGCAGCCAGGAACTGGTGCGCATGCGCGTTGTCGAGCGTGTCGTTGCCCTTCATGTACGTATAGCTCGCGCCGATCACCCATGCCGGCGACGGCCGCCATGCGGCACCGGCTTCCGCCGACCATGCGCCCGCGCCGTTCTGCGCGTTGCGTACCGTCGTGAAGAGCGCTTTCCCGGTGACCGTGCCGAGCGTGTAGTGCACGCCCGCGCCCCAGTTGCGCACGCTGGTCGGCGGCAGCCCGTTCGTCGCGCCGTACTTCTGGTTCGTATAGGCGGCGCCCGCGCCGAACGGGCCGTTGTCGTAGCTCGCCCCGACGCTGACCGTGTTGTTCGCGCCGACCGACCCCGCGACGTTCCCGAAGCCGTACAGCGCGCCGAAGGTCAGTCCCGACAGCGACGGGCTCGTGTACTTGACCGAATTCGCGACGCGATTGCTGCCCGCGACGCGATCCCAGTCGAAGGCGCCGGTCGGGTTGTTCGGCAACGCGAGCTTGTCGAACGGCCCGTTGCGAAAGCCGTACAGGCCGACGAGATCCTGCGCGATCTCGTTGCCGCTCGCGGCCAGCGAATCGACCATGAACTCGTACTGGTTGCCGAGCGTCAGCGTGCCGTACCGGTCGTTCTGCAGCCCGACATAGGCGGTGCGCGCGAACAGCCCGCCGCCGATGATCGAGCCGTTGCCGAGCGAATACTGGTTGACGAGCCGGAAGATCGCGCGCGTGCCCGCGCCGAGATCCTCCTTGCCTTCGAAACCGAGCAGGTTCGGGAAGAAGATGTTGTCGTCGAACTTCGCGGCGCCGTGGCCGCCTTGATTGCTGACGTAGCTGATGCCGGCATCCATCAGCCCGAACATCGTCACGCTGCTCTGCGCGAACGACACGGCGGGAATGGTGCATGCCGCGAGCGCCAGAAGGGTCTTTTTCGTCATCTCCAATGTGCTCCTCACATGTTTCCGATCGAGTCGGATATTTTTGATTGGACTACTGATTGATGTGAACAAAGCTGAACCGGATGATCCCGGCTCAGTGACAACCGAAGGAAATCGATGTGTGACGGGCATCGGCAGCAATCGCGGGCGTGCCGATGCCCGCTCAGCCGCGTGCTAGACCGTCGAATACCCGCCATCGACCGGCACGACAGCGCCGGTCACGAACGACGCGCTGGGCGAGCACAGGAACAGGATCACGTCCGCGACTTCGTCGGCCGTGCCCCAGCGCCCGAGCGGCGTGCGTTCGAGGATGCGCCGCGACGCCTGCATGTCGGCCATCAGGCCGCTGCTGAGCGGCGTATCGATCCAGCCGGGCGCGACCGCATTCACGCGAATGCCGCGATCGGCCCACGCCTGCGCGAGCGAGCGCGTGAGCTGCGCGATGCCGCCCTTGCTTGCGCTGTACGCGGGCCGGTCCTTGCTGCCGAAGTACGTGTACATCGACGCGACGTTGACGATGCTGCCACCGTGTGCCGACAGCGCCGGCCGCGCGGCGTCGGAGGCACGCATCACCGACGTCAGGTTCACGTTCAGCACGAGCTCGAACTGGTCCATCCGGTATTCGTCCGCGTGCCGGCTGATGCCGACGCCGTTGACGAGCACGTCGAGCCGCGGCAGCGCCGCGATCGTGCGCGTCAGCGCATCGCTGTCGGTCACGTCGAGTTCCACGCAGCGAACGCCCGCATGCACGGGCGCATGCGGGCCAGCCGCATTGAGCCCGAGCGCGACAACCGACGCGCCGGCTTCCGCGAACCGCATCGCCGTGCGCGCACCGATGCCCGACGTGCCGCCCGTCACGACGACGGACTGCCCCTCAAACGACCACTGACGACTCATGCTCGACGCTCCCGATGGTGTGCGCGCGACGGTCGGGCCGTTGCGCGGGTGAAACGAGGATCTTGATTTGCGCGCGGTCGGCGAGCAGCGCGTCGAAGCCGTCGGCGACGGCGTCTTCGAGCGACACGGTGCGCGTGACGATCGACGTGAGATCGAGCGCGCCCGACGCGACGATGCGCAGCAGGTCTTCGTACGCATGCCGGTAGCCGACGCTCGCCGTGAAGGTCAGCTCGTCGTTGACCGCGCGGAACGCGTCGAAGCCGGCATGCGGCATCAGGCCGACCATCACGACACGGCCACCCTTGCGCAGTGCCTGCATCGCCGATTCGAACGCGGCCGGCAGCCCGGCCGCTTCGAAACTCGCATCGACGCCGAGCCCGCCCGTGGCCGCGTGGATCGCGTCCTGCAGCGCGGATGCATCGAGTGCGCGTGCGTCGAACGTATGCGTCGCGCCGAAGCGCGCGGCCGCCGCGAGCCGTTCGGGCGAGACGTCGACGGCGACGATCGTGGTCGCCCCCTGCAGTTTCGCGAGCATGATCAGCAGCAGGCCGATCGGGCCGAGGCCGAACACCGCACAGGTTTCGCCGAGCCGCAGTTCGCCACGCCGCAACGCGTGCAGCGCGACGGCCGCCGGCTCCATCACCGCGGCCTGCTCGAGACTCACGCCGTCAGGCAGGCGATGCAGCATGTACGCCGGCACGACCGCGAAGTCGGCCATGCCGCCGTCGCCCATCAACCCGGCGAAGCCCATCGACACGCACAGGTTGTACGACCCCGCGCGGCAATACGCGCACTGGCTGCAGCGATACTCGGGCTCGACCGCGACGCGATCGCCCGCGCGCAGCGCCGTCACGCCGTCGCCGACTTCGACGACGGTGCCGCAGAACTCGTGGCCGAGCGTCAGCGGCGCGGTGCGGCGCGACAGCGGATGCGGCGTGTCGACCGGAATCGCGTGCGGGCCGTCCGCATATTCGTGCAGGTCGCTGCCGCAGATCCCGCAGTACGCGACCGCGATGCGCACGTCACCGGGGCCGACGCGCGGCGTGTCGATTTCCACGAGACGGACGTCGCGCGGGCCATGCCATTGAAGTGCCCGCATGTCAGTGGCCTCCGAGGTTTTGTGGATCGAGATGGTTCGCGGCCGAGCCGGCGAGTGCGCGCTTGCGCAGCACGGCGGGCGCGGTCTCGACGAGGCCAAACGACAGCACGCACGCGAGGATCGCGCCGGCAGCCGACGTCCACATCGCGAACTGCAGGCCGTATTTGTCCGCCGCGAAGCCGGCGACGGTCGGTGCAACGAAGCCGCCGATCAACTCACCCGCGCCCATGATCAGGCCAAGCGCGCTGGCGATCGCGCGCGGCGGCACCGTTTCGGCCGGGATCGTCGCCATGAACAGCGTAAAGCAGCCGAGGCCCGTGTACGTGGCGAACACGAGCGCGCCGAGCGCCCACAGCGAGCCGGCATGGATCATCACGACCGGGCATACGGCCGCGATCAGCGCGAACACGATCATCGTCGGCTTGCGGCCGATCCGGTCGGAGATCGCCGGCACCGCGAAGCCCCAGAACACCCACGCGGCGCCGAGGCAGGTCATCACGACGCCCATGTCGGACGGCGACAGATGGCGACTTTCCACGAGGAACACCGGCGCGAACGAGATGATCACGACGAACCACGTGAGAAAGAAGCCGCTGATCAGCACGCAGAGCAGGATGTTGCGCTCCTTCAGCAGCGCCCATCGGTTGACTGCCGCGCCGCTCGCGGCCGGTGCGCCGCCGGGTTCGGCCTGCGCGTGCCGCACGCCGCCGGGCGGCGCTTCGCGCACCCAGCGCCAGATGCAGAGTGCGATCAGGAAGCCGGGAATACACGACACGTAGAACGCCTCGCGCCAGCCGTACGTGGTCGCGATTCCGATGACCACCGGCGGGCCGATCATCGCGCCGAGCAGGCCGGCGGCGGAGCCTTGCAGCAGGCCCATGTTCAGCCCGCGGCGGCTCGGCGTCGAGCTTTCGACCATCAGCGATTGCGACAGCGGCAGCACGGGGCCTTCGGCGATGCCCATCAGCGCGCGGAACGCGATCAGGCTCGCGAAGCCGCCGACGAGCCCCGACAGCGCCGAGCACACGGAAAAGCCGAGCACGGCCGCGATCAGCAGCGGCTTGCGCGTGCCGCGCGCGTCGGACCACGCGCCCGTCGCGGCGCCGGACAATGCCCACGTGAGCGCGAGCGCGGACGACACCATGCCGAGCTGCGTGTTCGTCAGGTGCAGCTCGGCCGACATGAAAGGGAACAGGAACGACAGCGCGAGGCGGTCGAAGAACACGAAGCCGAACGTCATGAACAGGATTAGCAGCAACCGGTTCTCATACGTCCACGCGGATCGGGAGACGGAAGGGGATGTCATGGTGAGCCTCGCCGCGCGTCAGCGGAACAGCTTCTCGATCGCTTGCGCGCCGAGGCCGACCTTCTCGTAGTGCGCTTTGCACATCGCGATGTACGAATGCACGTCGAAGTAGCCGTCTGGATTGCCTGCTTCGTCGAGCCAGATCAGCGGCCCCTTCACGATGAAGAACGCGCGCATCGGCTCCGGGTGATCGAACGCGACGAGCGTGTGGCCTTCGCCCGGCGTTTCGTACACGAAATCGCCGCGCGTCGCGGTCCATTCGTGCTCCAGATAACCCCACTTTCCCGACAGCGTGTAAGCGAACACCTCGTGCGGGTGATAGTGCCGGTTCACGAGCCCGGCTTCCTTCGCCATCAGGATGTCGCACCATTTGTTCTGCGACGGCGAGATCCACAGCGGCCGCGACGAAACCGTTTCGGTGAACGGAACGTAATAGCGCTCGTCGTCGGTGGCCGCGTTCGCGATGTACGCTTCGGGCAGTGCATCGGGCTTGAACGGATTGGCAATCGGCGGGATGTTTTGCCAGAATTCGGCTACGGCTTTGTCGACCACGGTTTGTCTCCTTGGGTATCAGTTGTCGTGGGCTCGACTTTAGCCAGCCGGTGCGCGCCGCTCTTGACTGGGCTGGACGAATTGCTTGACCGCGCCGGACATTGCATCGCACCAGAATCCAGGCGAACCATCCCCCAATCCGTGCCGCTCCGCACGACAGGCGCCCGCAGGAGGCGACGTGACGAATTCGACCGTTTTTTCCCGCACGCGAGGCTCGACGGCCGACGTGCCGGCGCGCGACAGGATGGCGTACTGGGATGCGTTCAATGCGGCGACGCTGGTCGGGCTGCGCTGTTCGTCGCTGTCGCCGGCCGGGCTCGAGGTCGAGAAGACCGATATCGCGCTGCCGGGCCTCGGCATCGCGGACATCAGCGGCCAGGATCACGTGATCGAGCGCAGCCCCGCGCTGGTGCGCCAGTTGCCGAAGGAGTCGCTGTTTGCGTGCCAGATCCTGAGCGGGCGCGCGTATTTCATCCAGCGGGACCGTTGCCTGCTCGCGGACGCCGGCGATGTCGTCGTCTACGACACGCGCGTGCCCTATCTGTTCGGATTCCTGACGCCGATGCGGCAGCTGCTGATCGATATCCCGATCACGACGTTCGACGACCGGCTCGATGCGGAACTGGCGGCGCTGCCGCTGCGGATCGCGCCGAAACCGGGCGCGGGCGCGATGCTCGGCGCGACGTTGCGCGCGAGCGTCGAGCGCTTCATGAGGGATCCGGTCGAGCGTGACGCCGCGCAGTTCGCCGAACACACGCGTACGCTGGTCGCGGAACTCATCGATGCGGATGTGAACGGTGCGGGTGCGTCACGTGCGTCCCTGTCGTATCTGCTGACCGCGAAGCAGTACATCGCGACGCATCTCGGCGATCCGGAACTCGGGCCGCAGGCCGTCGCCGACGCGGTTGGACTGTCGCTGAGGCATCTGAGCCGGCTCTTCGCGGCCGAAGGCGAGTCGATCACGCAGCACATCTGGTCGGAGCGGCTGTCGCATGCGTATCGCGAGCTGACCGATGCGCGGCTGCGCAAGACGAGTGTCGGCGAAATCGCGTTCCGCTGGGGCTTTTCGAGCCAGGCTCATTTCAGCCGTGCGATTCGTGAGCGCTATGGCGCGTCGCCGATGGCGCTGCGCGAGGCGGCGCGGACGGACGGGGGGTGATTGCAGCAGGTGATGCAGATGAAGCGGCGGCGCGTGTCTCGCGCGCCGTCTTTTTATTGTCGTGAACGCAAACGTCCGCGCGCCGCGTTGCGTTACTCCGCGAGCATGAATTCGGCGCAGCGCTCCGCCATCATGATCGTCGGCGCGTTCGTGTTGCCGGACACGATGCGCGGCATCACCGACGCATCGCAGATTGTGCGGCGGGCCGCCCGGACCCGCGCCGTTGTATTCACCCGCCACTCACGAATGACCCGCCCCCGCGAATGCCGTGACAAGCGCGCGCACATGACACCGGCCGGTCGCGGAACCGCGCGGACTGCGCGATCCGATCGACCGGCCTGCTACAGCTGACTTCAGGCCGCGCTGGCTTCGTCGATCCGGCGAATGTCGTCCTGATCGAGCTGAACGCGGATCGCTTCGCCGAGCGATGCCAGCTGCGCCAGCGACGTCGCGCTGGCGATCGGCGCGGTGATCGTCGGCCGCGCGATCTGCCAGGCGAGCGCGATGGCGGCCGGCTGTGTGCCGTGCTTTGCCGCTACCGCGTCGAGTGCCGCAAGAATACGCAGCCCGCGATCATTGAGATACCCGGCGACGCGATCGCCGCGCACGCTCTTCTTCAGGTCGGCCTCGCTGCGGTACTTCCCCGACAGGAACCCGCTCGCGAGCGCGTAGTAGTTGACGACACCGAGCTTCAGGTCGCGCACGACCGGTTCGAGATCGCGTTCGTAATCGGCGCGGTCGAGCAGGTTGTACTCGGGCTGGATGACCTGGTACGCGGGCAGGCCGTCGCGCTGGCTGACGTCGGCGGCTTCGCGCAGCCGTGCGCCGCTGTAGTTCGATGCGCCGATGATCCGCACCTTGCCCGCGTCGATCAGCGTTTGATAGGCGCCGAGCGTTTCTTCGAGCGGGGCCGTATCGGCGAGGTCGCGATGCGAGAAATACAGGTCGATGTAGTCGGTCTGCAGGCGACGCAGCGAGTCGTCTACCGCCTTCAGGATGTTGTCTTTCGACAACCCCGCGCGCGCGCCCAGCAGGCCGACCTTGGTCGCGATCACGACCTGCTCGCGCTTGCCGGAGCGCTTCAGCCACTTGCCGATGATCGTTTCCGATTCGCCGCCGTGGTTGCCGGGGACCCAGGCCGAATAGACGTCGGCCGTGTCGATGAAGTTGATGCCGGTGTCGGCGAGCGCGTCGAGCAGCGCAAACGACGTGTTCTCGTCGACGGTCCAGCCGAAGACGTTGCCGCCGAACGCGAGCGGCGAAACCTGGATGTTGGACGTGCCGAGGGTGCGTAGTGCCATGTTTCTCTCCGGGTGCTGCGAGGTGAGGGGATTGGACCGCGGGAGATGAAGCCGGTCGCGTTGAGACGGCCGAGCGCAGCATGAGGTTCCGCCCACCGTGCGCAAAACGGCGTGTCCCAAGGCCGTGTGTCGGGATGCCGGATCAAGCGACGTCATCGTGGATGCATCATCCGTTCGAGCGCCGCCCGGTATGCGGCAAGATATTGTATTTATTACCGATTTTATGGTGTGATGAGAATAAATTGCCGGGTGGGTCGGCGTTGTCGCCGGTCGGTGTCTACGATATCCTTTCATCCCAAAATTATGGGAGGCAGCAGGCCGCTGCCATACGAACGAAAAAACATCCTGAGGCGGTCATGGCTGACCTTGCGGCATTCATTCGAACTCCGTTTTTCCTGCAAGACAAGCGCCTGCTCACGCTGTCTTTCCCTCACGACGACGCACCCTCGGTCACCGACTCGTACGGCAGGCATCGTCCGGCGCGGCTGGTCGTCGAACGGCTCGTCGCGCATGAGGGGCTCGGGATCGACTTCACGTTCGAACTGACGCTGTTGTCCGGCGAGGCGGGCGTCACGCTTGCCGACATGCTGGGCAAGCTGCTCGCGGTGTCGATGGTGCGCCCCGATGGCGGCCTGCGTCATTTCACCGGCTATTGCACGGAGTTTTCGCTCGTCCGCAACGACGATTCGGTCGCGCAATATCGTGCCGTGCTGCGCCCGTGGAGCCACTTCCTGCGGACGCGCGTGAACAACCGCCTGTTCCTCGGGCAGTCGCTTCAGCAGCAGATCGGCGCGCTACTCGCCGATTACCAGGGGCTCGCGCCGTCCTGGGAATGGCGCGTGCGCGGCGACGATCCGGCTCGTACGATGAACGTTCAGGGTGGCGGCCTCGGGGAAAGCGACTGGAACTACATCGTTCGTCATCTGGAAGCCGTCGGCTACCTGTACTGGTGGGAGCACGACGAGAAGGGGCTGAAGTTGATCGTCGGTGACGACAGCACGGTGCAGTGTCCGGCGATCGACGGCCGCTCGCCGGAGATCCGCTTCCAGACGCATGACGGCCCGATGGCCGCGGACGCCATTTCGCAATGGTCAGCGGTACGGTCGCTGTCCGCGGGCAGTTACAGCGCGACGGCGTTCGACTTCAAGGCGCCGCATGCCGCCCATGCGCAGATTCCGACGCTTCACCCGCCGGGTGTCGCGCCGCAGGTCGAGCACCACGAATACGTCGGGCACTATGGTTTCGTGAAGGACGCGCGCTCCGGCGATGCGCTGGCGCGTGTGCGCATGGAAGAGATCGAGGCGGCGGCATCGCGTTTCGACGGGGCCGGCAATCATCACGGCATCCTGCCCGGGCGCTGGTTCCAGCTGTCCGATCACTTCAGTGTGGCGTCGGGCAGCCCGGAGGATCACCGCTACCTGATTCTCGAAGCCCGGCACGAAGCGGCGAACAATTACCTGCAGGCCGACGGCAAGCCGGAGTATCGCAACCGCTTCGTCGCAGGCCTGCGGCACACGCCGTGGCGCCCGGGCCGCGGCTTCAACAGCGAACCCGTGCGCGTGCTGGCACCGCAAACCGCGACCATCGCGGGCGCGAAGGGCGCCGGCAGCGTCGACGTCGACGAGTACGGTCGGGTCTGCATCGTGTACCACTGGGATCGTGCGGCGCAGACCAGCGCACGGATTCGCGTGGCTGCCGGCTGGGCCGGCGGCGAGAAGGGCATGATCGCGCATCCCCGCGTGGGCAGCGAGGTGATCGTGATGTGCCTCGACGGCAATCCCGACCGGCCGATCGTGGCGGGCACTACATACAACGCGGAACGGATGCCGCCGTGGGCGCTTCCAGACCAGCAGGTGCTGACGGGGCTGCGCAGCCGCGAGTTGTCGGGCGACAGCGGCAATGCTGCGGGCGGACGTTCGAATCACGTGCTGCTCGACGACACGCCGCAACAGCTCCAGCTCAAGCTGCGCAGCGATACCGACGCGAGCGAACTGACGCTGGGGCACAACGTCCGCATCGACAAGACGCAGGGGCGCACCGATCAGCGCGCGCGTGGTTTCGAATTGCGGACCGACGCGCATGGCGCGGTGCGGGCCGCCAAGGGCCTGCTGGTGACCAGCGAGGCGCGTTACGACGCGCGGGCCCATGCGACCGACCTCGACGAGACTGCCGCGCGCCTCGAGAAGGCACACGATCTGCACGAATCGCTGTCGGGTGCCGCGCATGACGTGAAGGCGCAGGCGTCCGGCGACCAGGATGCCGTCCACCAGGCGCTCAGGACGCAGAACGACGGCCTCAGAGGTAGCGGCGGGAATCCGCAGCAGGGCGAGTTTCCGGAGTTCGCGCAGCCGTTCCTGGCGCTTGCCAGCCCGGCCGGCATCCTGGCCACGACGACGGGGTCGACCCATGTCGCGAGCGACCAGCACGTCGCGCTGACGAGCGGCGCCCATACGAGCGTCGCCGCGGGCAAGAGCATGCTGGTCAGTGCGCAGGAGGCAGTACGCGTCGCCGCATTCGAGAAAGGCATCCGGCTCGTGGCCGCCGCCGCGGACATCGACATCCAGGCGCTGAAGGACAGCATCAACGTGCTGGCCAAGCTGGACGTGAAGGTGGATGCGAACCGCATCACCATCACCGCAAAGGAAGAAGTCCTGATCAATGGCGGGACCAGCTATACGCGCTGGAACGGCAGCGGCATCGTCCATGGGACCAAGGGCGAATGGACGGCGCATGCCGCGTCGCATACGTTCATCGGGCCGGACAGCCTGCCGGTGCCCGCACAGGCGTTCCCGGGAACGGCATGCGCACCGTGCATGGTCAATGCGGCGTCGATGGCGTCGCCATTCGCGGCCAAGGCTTGAGGCAGGGCAACGCATGACGAACGAGTTGAAGGCCGCGCAGGCGGTCGAGGTGCTTCAGGCCGCATTGTCCTCGCAGGACGGGCTGCGAGCTTACGTCCTGGTCGACGGTGCATTGCTGAATGCATCGCCGGATGAAGAAAAGGCGTCGTGGCCGGCGTTTGTCGGGGCATCGCTGCTCGACAATGCCGACGACGAAGCGAGGATCGTCGGGCCGCTGCTGTTCGAATGGCAGCCCGCCGATGACAGGGCCGATGCGGTGGGCGAGACCGATCCGCGTCACATTCCGTGGCAGGCGGCGAGCGTGCTGGTTTCGCCACTGACGCTCGCGCAACTGGCTGCGCATCTCGCACCGATGGTGGATGTTCAGCTCGAGCAGATGGAGAGCGCGATGCTGATGCGCTTCTTCGATCCGCGCGTGCTCCCGTTCTGGCTCGAGATTCTGCCCGCGGCGCATCGCGCGCATCTGGCGCAAGGCGTGCGGCACTGGATTCATCTGGATACCGAACTGCAGATCCGGACGGCGGAAATCGCCGCTCCTGCCAACGTCAGGCAGGCTGCCGAGTTTCCGCTGCAGTTGTCCCAGGCACGGGAGGACGACTTGCTGGCTGCCTGTTATCCGTACACGATGATCGAGCGGCTGCGCGCCGAGAAGCCCGCGCTGCTGGCGGCGTTGCCGGCTGCGCAGCACTACGGTTTCGTGCGCGATCAGCTTGCGCGGTGCCGGGCGCATGGCGCGGAAAGCGCGGTGTCGCTGCTGATCTACTGCGAACTGGCGCTACGGTACGGCCCGCGCTTTGACGAGCATCCGGCGATGGCTGCCGTGTTCGACGCGGTGGCGCAAGGACAGGATTTTCCGCGGGCGCTGGGGCTTGTTCCGGCCGAGGGCTGGCAGCAGATGCGGGAAGCGGCGGGTTAGCGGCGCAGGCGCGGTGCGTTGCTTTTATCGGGTTGGTTGGATGGACGTAATCGGCCCCGGAATGAAATCGATTGGGAAAGAAGGATGTTCAACATGAACCGCTGCTGGATCACCGTGCTGTCCGTGATGGTTTTTTCCACGGCCGCATGCAGCAAGACCACGGGCGATGCCGAAAAGGAAAGCCTGGCACCCGGCGACGCGAACAAGTGGAATGACCCGAACTACGACGTCATTACGGCGGGGTCGTTCAACTATACGGACTACGATATTTACGGCGTCTACCTCCTGCCGCCCGACAAGAACAGCCTCGACGATGCGGCAAGCGCAGATGGGGCGAGTGCCACGCCGCGGAACGCGACACGCTGGACAGGCGGCGGCGGGCAAAGACCGAGCCTCGCATGGGATCTTCGCTGGACAACCCCCCGCAAGTTCAAGGTGTGGTGGGAGCGGGTAGTCGACAAGCGCGCACTGGAAGCGTCGTCTCCGGATTACGACGAATATACGCATCGCGAAACCCGACCCGGGATGGCATGGTGTGAAGGCGAGATCACGATCACGCGTCCTCCCGTCAAGGGCAAAAGCGGCGGTATCGTGTTGCACTTCTTCCCCGATGGCCATGTGGAAGGCGACATGAATTTCCAGGTCGATGGCCCGGATCCGAAGGTGTCGCTTTCAATGCGCGACGAGCAGCGCAAGCTGGCCGGCCGTGCCTGCCTGAAGGAAATTTCCAATCCGTTCTATGGGCGCAAGAAGCCGACCCAATGGAATTGATGTCGGACGCATTGCCGGAACAGGAGCGAAACCGCCATGAGCAATCCCCCCATCATCAGACGCATCTCGGATCTCACGCCGGCCGAGGATGCTATCCGAAGTGCCCAGCGCGAGATTCTCGATCCGCTGCTGATCGAGCAATGCAAGGAGTGCCCGAAACCCGTGTGGTTCACGGCCTTCTTCGACGGAACGGGCAACAACTTCGACCTGGACGGCCGTGGATTGAAGGACGTCAGACTGACCAAATACAGCAATATCGCGAAGCTCTGGCAGTTTGCGCACGCCAAAGACAACGCGTTTCCCCGGACTGTCGCGCGTTATGTCGAAGGTGTCGGCACGCCGTGCAGCAAAGTGGGGGATAGCGGAAAAGGTCTCGACAATGCGCTCGGTATGGCTGCCGCGAGAAAAGGCGAGTTGCGCATCCGATGGATGCTCGACGAGCTCGACAAGCACGTGACCAACCACATGCCGGCGGTGAGTCAGATCAACCTGGCGGTATTCGGCTTCTCTCGCGGCGCGACGGAAGCACGCGCCTTCGTTCGCATGCTGACCGAACAACTCGCCGAGAATATCGGCGGGCGGCTCTGGTGGAACAAGAAGAACATGAAGGGGAATCGCCCCGAATTGGTTGTCTACTTCCTTGGAATTCTTGATACGGTGTCGTCGACGGGCTTTGGCGGCAGCCGCCTCGAGAGTGCGGCACCCATCCTCGTCATGCCTTTGCTCGGACCGTTCGGACCGTACGCCGGCGGTTACCTGGCCTACATCGACAAGGGAGGTCACGCTGAGTGGGCGAACGATATCCGCATACCAGGCTATGTCCGACAGTGCGTTCACTACGTGGCTTCGCAGGAGGTCCGGGAAAAATTCCCCAGTGACTCGGTGCGGGAAGATCAGAAGATTCCGGCGAACTGCTGCGAAGTGTACTACCCGGGCATGCACTCGGACGTAGGCGGCGGTTACGAGCGCAATTACCAGGAAGGTCGAACCAACGAGCTGGCCAACGTCGCGCTGAACAATCTCTATATCGAGGCCTGGAAAGCCGGCGTCCCGTTCCGGTCACCGCAGGAGGTGATGGCGGACGCCGGGCAGCTGTTCGACATTTCCAAGGACCTTGAGGCTGCTTGGAATGTCTATATGGGCCAGGGAGGTGTCAAAAGCGCGGGCGTGGCACCGAACAGCGACAGGCTCGAGGCGCAGATCATCTGGCACATGAACCGCTATTACCAGTGGCGGGCCAGCAGAAGCCGACGGTTGAAGGACGGACGTCTGAAACCGCCGGGTGGCGTGGACGATCATATGGCCATTACCGATCGCGAGTGGGATTACGATACGGATTGCCTGCGTCATGCGAACGGTGGATATCTGACCGTATCTGTTTCGGAGCAGGAAAAAGCCATCGATGCGGCTGTTCGGGTCACGGGCAACTGGCTGGGGGGGATCGATCCGGCAGCGCGCGCGATCTTCGACAAGTTCTTCGATCACTACGTGCACGACTCGATTGCCGGTTTCAAGAAGCAGATGGAAGACGGATACGTTGGCCCTGCCGAGATGAGCCGCTGGACGGTCAACCGACAGTACTTCATGGGTAAGCGTGGCAACAGGTTTCTGTACTGGCGCTACGCCGGCGACAAGGCCGAGCATGCCGCTGCGCAATTGGCCAGGACCGATCCGGCCAAGCAGCAGGAGCCGACGGCGGCCAACGAGCCTCAGCTGGCCAGCAACCAGCCCGCGACGGCCGGTGGCAATACGCTGCCCGATGCGACGTCGACCGCCTGACGCCGCACGCGACACCGCTCGCAACAGCGAGCGGACAACCCGACGTCGCGGCGGATCGGATCTGCCGCGACCCTTCCCTCCTTACCGCAACTGCACCGCCGCGAGAAACAGCACCATGCTGCCGATTGCGCCATCCAGCACGCGCCACGCCATGGCCTTGCGGAACCACGGCGCCAGCAGCCGCGCACCGTAGCCGAGCCCGAGGAACCACACGACGCTGACCGCCATCGCGCCGATCGCGAACGCGAGCCGCGCGCCTTCCGGCTCGCGTGCGCCGGCCGTGCCGATCAGCAGGAACGTGTCGAGATACACGTGCGGGTTGAGCCACGTGAACGCGAGCGTCATCAGCACGATCGCGAGGCCGCTCTGCGGCGGCGGCGCGACCGCGTCGCCGCGCACGTCGAGCGTTTCGTGGCCGGGCTTGAACGCGCGGCGCAGCGCATTGATGCCGAACCACGCGAGATACGCGAGGCCGACGTACAGCACCGCGTGGACGAAGGTCGGATAGCGTTCGACGAGCGCCGACGCGCCGCCGACGCCCGCGCCGATCAGGATCATGTCGGACAGCGCGCACAGCAGCACGATCTTGCCGACGTGCGAGCGCATGATGCCCTGCCGCAGCACGAATGCGTTCTGCGCGCCGATGGTGACGATAAGTGAGCCGCAGAGCGCGGCGCCGTGGGAAAAAGCGAGCCAGTTCATGATGGGTGACAGCTGTGGAAGCAGTAGACGAATGAATCGGGTAGCGCTAGTCTGCGGTCAGCCTGAAAATAAGAGAAGCTAAATCACCTAATGCTGATTAAGGAAATCTAATGCTCGACTACGCGTTGCTCGATGCCCTCGCGGCCGTGATCCGGCACGGCTCGTTCGAGCGGGCGGCCAAGGAGCTGAACGTCACGGCGTCGGCCGTGTCGCAGCGCGTGAAACTGCTGGAGGAGCGGGTCGGCAGCGTGCTCGTCAAGCGCGGGCAGCCATGCGTCGCGACGACGTCGGGTGCGCTGCTGTGCCGGCATACCGAGCGCGTGCAACTGCTCGAGGCCGAGCTGGGCGGCCGGATGCCCGCATTGCCGGGCCAGATCGCGAGCACGTGGCCGACGTTGCGCGTGGCCGTCAACGACGACAGCGTCGCGACGTGGTTCATTGACGCGGTCGGGCCGTTCTGCACGGAGCGCGAAACGTTGCTCGACCTCGTGATCGACGACCAGGATTACACCGCGTCGCGCATTCGCGACGGCAGCGTGCAGGGCGCGGTGACCGCGCAGGCGGAGCCGATCCAGGGGTGCCGGTCGGAGCGGCTCGGGCGCATCCGCTACCGTGCGGTGTGCTCGCCGGCGTTTTACGAGCGCTACTTCGACGCGGGCATCACGCGCGATGCGCTGCGCCGCGCGCCGTGCGTGATGTTCAATCCGAAGGACGGGCTGCAGGCGCGTTTCATCCGGCGCGTGACGCGCGCGGATCTCGATCCGCCGCAGCACTGGATACCGCACGTCGCGGGCTACCTGCGTGCGTGCGAAACGGGATTGGGATGGGGGATGTGTCCGGACCGGATGGTCGACCGCCAACTGGCGGCGGGTGAACTGGTCGACATGTCGCGCGGGCGAACGATCGACATCGACCTTTACTGGCAGAGCTGGCGTTTGTCGATCGGCTGGCTCGACGATTTCAGCGCGGCGCTGAAGGCGCGCGCCGCGCTGTTTCTCGATTGACCGATCGCGTGACGCAGGCGGCGCGAGAGGTGCGCGCCGTGCGGCATCACATCAGACGTGATGCAAACCGTCGAAATCGACGATCTGGACGTGGCGGCCCTGCATTTCGATCAGGCCGCGCTTCTGGAATTTCGACAGCGTGCGACTGACCGTTTCGAGCGTCATGCCGAGGTAGCTGCCGATGTCTTCGCGCGTCATCCGCAGGTTGAATTCCGACGGCGAGTACCCGCGCTTCAGGTAGCGCGACGAGACGTCGAGCAGGAAAGCGGCGACGCGTTCTTCGGCATTCAGCGAACCGAGCAGCATCGTTTGCGACGTTTCGCGCACGATCTGTTCGCTCATCAGCTTGTGCATGCGCAACTGCATCGAACCGGCTTCCGAGCACAGCGTCTTGAGCGCGCTGTACGGAATCACGCAGACCGAGCTGTCTTCCAGCGCGACCGCGGTGCGCGGATGCGTGTCGTCGCAGATGCCGTCGAGGCCGAGCGCTTCGCCGGCGAGATGCAGGCCGGTGACCTGCTCGCGGCCGTCGTGGCGCGTCGCGACGGTTTTCAACGAGCCCGAGCGCACGGCGTACAGGTTGTCGAATGCGTCGCCTTCGCGGAACAGCGCTTCGCCGCGCTTGACGGGGCGCGCCGCGCAGATGACTGACTCGAGGCGACTGAGCGCTTCGGGCGCCAGGCCCTGCGGCATGCACAGGTGCCGCATGGCGCACGACGAGCAGTGCGCGGCCTGGCGAGGAGCCCAGCTACCAGCATGGGGCGTGGCGGCGGGACGTGTGGCGACGGGCGTCAGCATGATCGTTTACTCCGGCGTTGAATCGACGGAATCATTGTCCCACCGCAACTTGCCGCTGTCGGGTGACAAAACGTCGCGACTGCCCGCGCATGCCGAACGCTGCTCACGCAACTGTTTCGTCGACGTTGGCGGCCGCCGGAATCAGCAGCACGGGCAGCGTCGCGTGGCGCACGCACTGCTCGGCGATGCTGCCGAGCACGAGACGGCGGAACCCGCGGCGGCCGTGCGTGCCGAGTACGATGAGATCGGCATCGAACGCTTTCGCGCCCTCGAGGATCAGCGACGACACGTCGTTGAGCGACGTCGCTTCGCCCAGCTTCGTCTCGCCCTTTACGCCCGCTGCCTGCATCAGCGCGGTGAAATCCTTCGCGAGTGCGTTGCCCTGCGCGACGAGCTGATCGCGCAGCACGGACGGATCGTAGCCGGGCACGTTGTAGTAGATCGCGGCGTTCTCGACGACGTAGAACGGTTGCAGCTCGGCGCCGTGCGATTTCGCGAGCGCCAGCGCGGCATCGAACGCATGGCGGGACGTGTCGCTGCCGTCGACGGCAACCAGAATACGCTTGTACATAGTGTCTCCGAGTGGCGGGTTGAAACGAAGTCGGCCGGATGGCCGATCGGGCTGGGCAATGCGCAATGCTGCGAGGCAGAGTAAACCAACGGCAGGGACTTTGCAGTGAGGTGCCGGTCGTGCCGCGCGGCGGCGCCGCTTCCGTTTCCGCGGCGCACGGCCAGGCACCTACGTATGCTGTGACACGCGACACGTGTCGTGCGACGTGGTGGCACGTGTTGTCTGCATGGTCGGCGGGAAGACATGCGCGCGCGTCGGTGTCACGTGTGGCGCACGCACACGCCTTGCCGCGCACGCCGATCGCATCGACACGGCACGACGATCACGCGGATGCATCGCCCGCATCGCCATTCAATCGCAACTGCGCCGTTTCGACATGACCTCGATCAACGCATGTGCGTCGGTGCAATTCACGGTGTGCATGACGCCGCCCGCGCTGCTGCGCGGAATCATTCGTTCGAGCATCGTGCATCGCGCGATGTCCGGTGCACGATCGGCGCACGGCAGTGGCGTACGCCGATCCCAGCCGTCGGCTAGTTGGCCGATACCGGTTCGCAAACGAACGATCGATTCAAACGCCGCGCCGGCTATCTCGGCACGGGCGTCAGCTCGAAGACGCGCTCCGGCCGACGCTGGTGGCCGGGCCAGTACGTGCTGCCGTACATCCGGTGGACGGGGCCGAACAGCGCGTCGCTCAGGGGCGGCGGCGCGTCGAAGCCCTTCTCGATCACCATGTAGCCGGCACGCAGCGCGAACGCCGGATGATTGCCGCCGGGGCGGCTGTCGAAACCGGCGAAGCCGTCGCCGGCTTCCGGCATCGCATTGACCAGCGACGCGTTGCTGCGCGTGATTTCGTCGGGCGAGATCGGCCCGCCGCCGGCAAGGCGCGCCGCCTCGCGGTTCTTGCCGTCGGTGTCGACCGTGCTGTCGTGCGTGTCGTCGTTGTCGAGCTCGATGCTGCGCGGACGCGAGCGATTGGTTTGACCGGATGATTCCATCGCGGCTCTCCTCGCGGCGAAGCGTTCCGGATCGAAGCAAATCCCGTTCCGGGCGTGACGGGAAAAGGCGCGCGGGCGATCGCCGCGGTCGCGCGACGCGCACTGATTTGTCATGATTTATTTCAGCTAGAAGACCCGTTTTCTACAGAGTATGATTCTTTTCCTGCGAAGCGGCGACAGGGGATTCAGTCGCGCCGCCTCTGCCCGCGCCGGGGGGCCGCAGCACCCTTAAAGACGGGTAGTGAACAACAAAGCAAGGGACTAGAGGTGGCGGATTCATGCAAGCGACTACTGCCTTCACGCACCGCGGTTATCTGTTGAACTGCGCGCCCGCGCGCGCCAGTGACGGTTCGTTCAAACCCTACGTCGTGATCTCCCGATCGAGCGACGGGGAACTCGTTGCGAACCGATTTTTCCCGATCGAGCTCCAGTTCAATGACGAAGGCGACGCGATCGCGCACGCGCGCGACTGGGCCGTGCGATGGATCGACGCGAGCAGCATCACGATCTGACGCCGTCGCGACCCAGTGCCATCGGCCGTCCGGCCGATCCCCGGCGTGCCGCTCCCGGACGGAAAACGCGGTAATCTTGCGGAACCCGTCACTTTATTAGCGGCCGTGCGATCGAGCGCGGCCGCCTGCATTGGCATATGTCGACATCACCCGCCCGTCAGTGGGGCCTTGAAGAAATCGTTGCCGGCTTGCGCGAGTCGCGCGAGGAACTCCATCGCACGCGCCATCCGCGCGGCATTCGCGAACTGCCGTCGCGCGATGCAATCTGCAAGATTGTGACCGGCCTGCGCGCGTCGATGTTTCCGACGCACTACGGCGCACCGGATCTGACCGACGAAAGCGTCGACTTCTACGTCGGCCACACGCTCGAAAGCACGCTGCGCATTCTGTCCGAACAGATCCGCCGTGCGCTGCCGTTCCTGCCCGAGCATGCCGATACGCCGTTCGCGGAGCTCGACGAACGCGCGTTCGAAATTGCGCGCGAATTCGGCCGGCAGTTGCCGGCGGTCCGCGCGCTGCTCGTCAGCGATATCCAGGCGGCCTATGCGGGCGATCCGGCCGCGCAGCACATCACCGAGATCCTGCTGTGCTACCCCGGCGTGCTGGCGATGATGCATCACCGGCTCGCGCATGCGCTGCACCAGCTGGGCGTGCCGCTGCTGGCGCGATTCATCAATGAAATTGCCCACTCGGCGACCGGCATCGACATCCACCCGGGCGCGCAGATCGGCCCGAGCTTCTTCATCGACCACGGCACGGGCGTCGTGATCGGCGAGACGGCGATCATCGGCGAGCGCGTGCGCGTGTACCAGGCCGTCACGCTCGGCGCGAAGAGCTTCCCCGCCGATGGCGAAGGCGCGCTGGTCAAGGGCAATGCGCGGCACCCGATCGTCGAGGACGACGTGGTGATCTACGCGGGTGCGACGATTCTCGGCCGTGTGACGATCGGGCGGGGCTCGGTGATCGGCGGCAACGTGTGGCTCACGCACAGCGTGCCGCCCGGCACGAGCGTCGCGCAGGGCAAGGTTCGAGAAGGCGGGAGCGCCGACAAGCCGTAACGCGGCGCGCGGCCGACGGCTGCCGGCCGTCGACGCGCGCACCGGTCAGTGCTTGCGGTCGGGCGCGCGGTGCTTGTACAGCACGTCCTGGTCGACGCGGATCAGGTTCTGCCCCGCATCGACGACGAAATCCACGCCGTTGTACGCGTTGCCCGTCAGCATCAGGATCGCGCTCGCGACGTCGTCGGGGCCCGCGATACGCGCGAGCGGCGTCGATGCGCGGCTCGCGTGCTCGAAGTCGGCCTGCGTCTGGTCGTCGCTCGGCAGCATCAGCCCGGGGAACACCGCATTCACGCGCAGCACCGGCGCGGACGACAGCGCGAGCATCTGCGTGAGGTTACCGAGCGCGGCCTTCGCGACCGTATAGCTGAAATGGTCGCGGTGAAAGTTTTCCTTGATCTTCTGGTCGACCACATTCACGACGACACCCTGCGCGCCGGCCGCGCGGGCCCGTTCGTAGAACGCGCGCGTGAGCAGGATCGGCGCGCGGCAGTTGACGGCCCACGCCTGGTCGAATGCCGCGAGGTCGAAGCTCGGGAAATGGTCCTGCCAGAACACCGACGCGTTGTTGACGAGCACGTCGAGGCGCCCGAAGCGTGCATACACCTGGTCGATCAGCGCGGTGATCTGCGCGGCATCCGACAGGTCGGCCTGCAGCGCGACCGAATCGTGTCCGCGCTCGGCGATCGCACGGGCCGCCGCCTGCGCGGCATCGGCCGAACGGTCGTAATGCACCGCGGTGCGATAGCCGTGCGCGGCGAAATACTCGGCGAACGCGCGCCCGGCCCGGCGCGCGGCGCCGGTCACGAGCACGACGGGCGCGTGCGCCGCTTGCTTCGTCTGCTCCATTACGTATTCGTCAGATTCACGGAAGAAGGATTCGCGACGATCGACAGGAATTCGCGCCGCGTCGACGGATCGGTGCGGAATGAGCCGAGCATGCGCGACGTGACCATCTCGACGCCCGGCTTGTGCACGCCGCGCGTCGAGATGCACTGGTGCGCGGCCTCGAGGATCACGCCGACGCCCTTCGGCTGCAGCACGTCGAACAGCGTGTCGGCGATCTGCACGGTCATCTTTTCCTGGATCTGCAGGCGCTTCGCGAACGCGTCGACGAGGCGCGCGAGCTTCGAGATGCCGACCACGCGGTGGTTCGGCAGATACGCGACGTGCGCGCGGCCGATGATCGGCACCATGTGGTGCTCGCAGTAGCTCTCGAAGCGGATGTCCTTCAGCACGATCATTTCGTCGTAGCCGTCGACTTCGCTGAACGTGCGCGCGAGGATGTCGCGCGGCTCCACCGCATAGCCGGCGAAGAATTGCTCATAGGCGCGCACGACGCGTGCGGGCGTGTCGATCAGGCCTTCGCGCGCGGGATCGTCGCCGGCCCAGCGCAACAGCACGCGAACCGCGTCTTCCGCTTCTTCGCGGCTCGGTCGGGATGCGGCCGGCTCTGGCCGCGCGGACTTCTTTTTAGCCATCTATTTGCTCCATCGAATGCCGCCGCCGGGGCGGCGCGGGATCCGGGCATTGTTTCATGCTTTCGCGGGGCGCGTGTGCGGCCTGGGGCCCGAGCACTCACTTCGGCCATTCGTCCTGCTCGTCGTTGAACAGCGACGCGACGACGCCGCGCAGCCACGCGGTGCGCGGATCGTTGTGATACTTGCGATGCCAGTGCTGCTTCAGGTCGAAGCGCGGCAGCGCCAGCGGCGGCTCGACCGGCACGATGAACGCATGCTCGGCCGCGTACGCATAGCCGATCGCATGCGGCACCGTCGCGATCAGGTCGGTGCGGCTCAGGATGAACGGCAGGCTCATGAAGTGCGGCGTCTCGAGCACCGCGCGGCGCTGCATGCGCTGCTTCGCGAGATATTTCTCGAGCACTTCCTGGCTGCGGCCTTCGGCTCGCACCACCGCGTGCCCGCACGTGAGGAACTGCTCGACCGTGAACGGCGGCGCCTGCTCGAACGGATGGCCGCGCCGCATCAGGCACACGAACCGGTGCGTGAACAGGCGCTGCTGGAAGAAGTTGTTGCCGTCGAGATCCGGGAAGTAGCCCACCGCGAGATCGATCGAACCGGCTTCGAGCCCACGCCCGACTTCGTCGTGCGCGAGCGAGACCGAGCGCAGGTTCGCGTGCGGCGCGCGCGTCGCGAACGCCTGCAGCAGCTTCGGCAGGAACACGATCTCGCCGACATCCGACAGCGCGATCGAGAACGTATGTGTGCTCGCGGCCGGGTCGAAGTCGTGCGGCGCGACGAGGCCGCGCTCGATCTGCGCGAGCGCGTCGCGGGCGGCCGGCAGCAGCGCGAGCGCGCGCGGCGTCGGCTCCATCCCGCGCGACGTGCGCACGAACAGCGGATCGCCGAAGTACTCGCGCAGGCGGCCGAGCGCCGTGCTCACGCGCGGCTGGCTGACGCCGAGCAGGTCGCCCGCGCGGCTCACGTTGCGCGTGTCGTCGAGCGCGACGAGGTAGGGAATGAGGTTCAGATCGAGCGCGTCCATCGCCGGAACAGTATCGTCAAAACGTATACAACATATCTCCTGAATCGCGTTGCCGCATAGTCGGGAAAGCGCTCAAATGTGTTCAACGATTCGAATTAATGTTCAGGAGACGAACAATGCGCACCCAAGTCGCGATCATCGGCGCCGGCCCGTCCGGCCTTCTGCTGTCCCATCTGCTGCGCCTGCAAGGCGTCGATTCCATCCTCGTCGAAGCGCGTTCGCGCGAATACTGCGAGAACCGCATCCGTGCCGGCGTGCTGGAGCAGGGCACGGTCGACACGCTGAACGAAGCCGGCCTCGGCGACCGGATGCGCCGCGAAGGGCTCGAACACCACGGCATCGAACTGCTGTTCTCGGGGCAGCGCCATCGCATCGACCTCTCCGAGCTCACCGGCGGGCGCGCGATCACCGTCTATAGCCAGCACGAAGTGGTGCGTGACCTGATCGCGGCCGGCGTCGAGCATGGCCACGCGATGCACTTCGAGGTAAGCGACGTCGCGCTGCACGACGTCGAGGGCGAGTACCCGTTCGTCACGTTCAAGCACGCCGACGGCCGCGAAGACCGCATCGACTGCGACTATATCGCCGGCTGCGACGGCTTCCACGGCATCGCGCGCCAGACGATTCCGGCCGAGCGGCTGAACACGTTCGAGCGCGTCTATCCGTTCGCGTGGCTCGGCATCCTCGCCGACGCGGCGCCGTCGCTCGACGAGCTCGTCTACGCGCATCACGACAATGGTTTCGCGCTGTTCTCGATGCGGTCGCCGACGGTCACGCGCCTGTACCTGCAGTGCAAGCCCGACGAAGATCTCACCGAATGGTCGGACACGCGGATCTGGGACGAATTGCACACGCGCTTCTCGAACGACACGGGCTGGACGCCGACCGAGGGCCGGATCACGCAGAAGAGCGTGACGCCGATGCGCAGCTTCGTGTCCGAGACGATGCAGCACGGGCGCCTGTTCCTCGCCGGTGACGCCGCGCACATCGTGCCGCCGACCGGCGCGAAGGGGATGAACCTGGCGGTGGCCGACGTCCGCGCGCTGTCCCGCGCGCTCGGCGCGCGCTACCGCAACGGCGACGCGACACTGCTCGACACGTATTCCGCAACTTGCCTCGAGCGCGTGTGGCGCGCCGAGCACTTCTCGTACTTCATGACGAACATGCTGCATTCGTCGCCGGACGACTCGCCGTTCGTCAATCGCCTGAAGTTTGCCGAGCTGAAATACGTGACGCGCTCGCGGGCTGCCGCGCAGGCGCTCGCCGAAAACTACGTCGGCTTGCCGTTCGACGACGCAGCGCCCCCCGAGGCAACCCGCCTTGACAACGCGCTGTGCGCGACTCTATGATCGGCCCATCGTTCGCTAATCGAATCTAGGTTCGAATAGCGAACAAAACCGGGATCGACATCGGCCCCGGCGCGGCACGCGGCACGCGCGTGTCCCCTCGACAGGCCGCGCATCGAGCCGCGGGTTCGTATCAGGAAGAGACATGGTCAACAAGATTTTCGAATCGCTTCAGTCGGCGGTGGCCGACATCCACGACGGCGCGACAATCATGATCGGCGGCTTCGGCACGGCAGGCATGCCGTCCGAGCTGATCGACGCGCTGATCGAACAGGGCGCGCGCGACCTGACGATCGTCAACAACAACGCGGGTAACGGCGAGACGGGCCTCGCGGCGCTGCTGAAGGCGAAGCAGGTGCGCAAGATCATCTGTTCGTTCCCGCGCCAGAGCGACTCGCAGATATTCGACGGGCTGTACCGCGCCGGCGAGATCGAGCTGGAGCTCGTGCCGCAGGGCAACCTCGCGGAGCGCATCCGCGCGGCGGGCGCCGGCATCGGCGGCTTCTTCACGCCGACCGGCTACGGCACCAAGCTCGCGGAAGGCAAGGAAACGCGCGTGATCGACGGCAAGCCGTATGTGTTCGAGACGCCGATCCACGCCGATTTCGCGCTCGTGAAGGCGTACAAGGGCGACCGCTGGGGCAATCTCGTCTATCGCAAGACCGCGCGCAACTTCGGGCCGATCATGGCCAGCGCCGCGAAGGTGGCGATCGTGCAGGTGTCGGAAGTCGTGCCGCTCGGCGCGCTGAACCCGGAACACATCGTGACGCCGGGCATTTTCGTCCAGCGCATCGTCGAGGTGCCGCAGGCCGCGCACGCGGCCGAGCTGGCCGCCGAACACGCATCGCAAGCCGCCTGACCGCCTTGAACTTTGTATGGGACCGGAGTAAGCGCTGAAGCGCCAACTCCGGTCGACAGGAAACCGACATGAAACGACTGACCCGCGATGAAATGGCCAAGCGCGTCGCCCAGGACATCCCCGAAGGCGCGTACGTGAACCTCGGCATCGGCGTGCCGACGCTGGTGGCGAACCACCTCGACCCGAGCAAGGAAATCTTCCTGCACAGCGAGAACGGGCTGCTCGGCATGGGCCCCGCGCCCGCGGCCGGCGAGGAAGACGACGAACTGATCAATGCCGGCAAGCAGCACGTGACGCTGCTCACCGGCGGTGCGTATTTCCACCACGCGGATTCGTTCGCGATGATGCGCGGCGGCCACCTCGACTACTGCGTGCTCGGCGCGTTCCAGGTGTCGGCGAACGGCGACCTCGCGAACTGGCACACGGGCGCGCCCGACGCGATTCCGGCGGTCGGCGGCGCGATGGACCTCGCGATCGGCGCAAAGCAGGTGTTCGTGATGATGGAGCACCTGACGAAGCAGGGCGAGAGCAAGATCGTCGCGCAGTGCTCGTATCCGGTCACCGGCGTGCAGTGCGTGAGCCGCATCTATACGGATCTCGCCGTGCTCGACGTGACGGCAGACGGCCTCGCGGTGAGCGAGATCTTCACCGACCTGTCGTTCGACGAACTGCAGAAGCTGACCGGCGTGCCGCTGATCGACGCAACGCAAAAGGCCGCCGCCTGAACCCCGAGCGTGCCGGCGCGTGCGCTTGCGCGCAGGCCGGCACGCTTGGGTGGACAATAGGCGCACGCCGTTTCCCCTATCTGATGCCATGCTCGAAGACAGCGCCCGCCTGACCTCCCTCATCTGCGGCACCGAGTCGCTCAACCGGATCTGGTCGCCCCGCGCGACGATCCAGCGGATGCTCGACGTCGAGGCCGCGCTCGCGCGTGCGCTCGCTGCGCAGCAGGTGATTCCCGCCGCCGCGGTTGCGCCGATCGAACGCGCATGCGATGCGAGCCGGCTCGACGCCGACGCGCTCGCGCACGGTGCGGCGCTCGGCGGCAATCTCGCGATTCCGCTCGTCAAGCAGCTCACCGCGCAGGTGAAGGCCGACGATCCCGAGGCCGCGAAGTTCGTGCACTGGGGTGCGACGAGCCAGGACATCATCGATACCGCCACCGTGCTGCAGTTGCGCGACACGCTCGACGTGCTCGAACCGATGCTCGACGACGCATGCGCATCGCTCGCGGCGCTCGCGCGCACGCATCGCGCGACGCCGATGATCGGCCGCACGTGGCTGCAGCAGGCGCTGCCGATCACGCTCGGCCTGAAATTCGCGCAATGGCTCGATGCGCTACTGCGCCATCGCGCACGCTTCGCCGAATTGCGCGAGCGTGCGCTCGTGCTGCAGTTCGGCGGCGCGGCCGGCACGCTCGCGAGCCTGCGCGAGCACGCGGCCGGTGTCACGGCCGCGTTGGCGGCGGACCTGAAGCTCGCGGCGCCGGCCGTGCCGTGGCACACGCAGCGCGACCGCATCGCGGAAGCCGCGTCCTGCTTCGGGATGCTGACGGGCACGCTTGGCAAGATCGCGCGCGACGTATCGCTGCAGATGCAGACCGAAGTCGGCGAGCTCGGCGAGCCGGCCGCCGCCGGCAAGGGCGGTTCGTCGACGATGCCGCACAAGCGCAACCCGGTCGGCTGCGCAGCGGTGCTGACGGCTGCCGTGCGTGCGCCGAACCTCGTCGCGACCGTGTTCGCGGGGATGGTGCAGGAGCACGAGCGCGCGCTCGGCGGCTGGCAGGCCGAATGGGATGCGTTGCCCGATCTCGCGCGCTTGACCGGCGGCGCGCTGGCGCAGATCGCGCAGATCGTCGCGGGCCTCGACGTGAACACCGAACGCCTGGCCGCGAACCTCGACCTGACGCGCGGGCTGATTCTCGGCGAAGCGGTGATGCTCGCGCTCGGCGACAAGATCGGCCGGCTCGACGCGCATCACGTCGTCGAACATGCGTCGAAGGAAGCCGTGCGCACGGGCGCGACGCTGTTCGACGTGCTCGCCGCCGATGCGACCGTGTCGGCCCACCTGTCGCGCGACGCGCTCGCGCGGCTGCTCGATCCCGCTCATTACGTCGGCGAGGCGCAGGCCTACGTCGACGCCGTGCTCGCGCTGCACGCGGGCGCGCAATCACCAGGAGAACATTGATGCCTTTCGCCACTGTCAACGGCGTGAAACTGCATTACCGGATCGACCGTGCGGCGCGCGACGACGCGCCGTGGCTCGTCTTCTCGAACTCGCTCGGCGCCGACCTGCAGATGTGGGCGCCGCAGATCCGCCCGCTCACGCAGCGCTTCAACATCCTGCGCTACGACACGCGCGGCCACGGCCATTCCGACGCGCCGGCCGGTTCGTACACGATCGAGCAGCTCGCCGGCGACGTGATCGGCCTGCTCGACCACGTCGGCATCGCCCGCGCGCATTTCTGCGGGATCTCGATGGGCGGGCTGACGGGTGCAGCGCTCGCCGCACGCTTCCCGTCGCGCATCGTTCGCGCGGTGCTGTCGAACACCGCCGCGAAGATCGGTTCGCCGGAAGTATGGGCGCCGCGGGCGCAGAAGGCGCGTGCCGAAGGGATGGCCGCGCTCGCCGACGCCGTGCTGCCGCGCTGGTTCACCGACGCGTTCGTGGAACGCGAGCCGCGCCTGTTCGATGCGATCCGCGACACCTTCGTGCATACCGACAAGGACGGCTATGCGGCGAACTGCGACGCGCTGAACGCAGCCGACCTGCGCGAAGAGGTGAAGGGCATCGCGCTGCCGGTGCTCGTCGTGACCGGCGCGAAGGACATGTCGACGCCGCCCGACCAGGGCCGCGCGCTGGCCGCCGCGATTCCGGGTGCGCAGCACGTCGAATTCGACGCCGCGCATATTTCGAACATCGAGTGCACCGACGGCTTCAACCGCGCGCTGCTCGATTTCCTGACCGCGTGAGGCACCGGCGATGGATGACCAGGAACGTTATGAAGCAGGGATGAAGGTGCGTCGCGCGGTGCTCGGCGACGCGCACGTCGACCGTTCGCTCGAGAACCGCACGGAGGTGACCGACGAGTTCCAGAACCTGATCACGCGCTATGCGTGGGGCGAGATCTGGACGCGCGACGGCCTGCCGCGCCATACGCGCAGCCTGCTGACCATTGCGATGATGGTGGCGCTGAACCGCGGCGAGGAACTGGCGCTGCACCTGCGCGCCGCGCGCAACAACGGCGTGACGCGCGACGAGATCAAGGAAGTGCTGCTGCAGACCGCGATCTATTGCGGCGTGCCGGCGGCGAACTCCGCGTTCCATCTCGCGGACAAGATCTTCAAGGAGCAGGATGGGGCCGCCTAGGTGCGGCCGGTTAAGTACCTGTAGTCCGATGTTGAGTCGAGGCCTGCGGACGGTTCGCAGGCTTCGGCGATGAATGAACGCGCCGGCAGAGCATCGGCGCGCGGCGCACCGGATGGCCGGTGCGCGAACAAAGGCGAGACGTGGTTCCGAGGCCGCGTCGCTTATAAACATATTGGCTTTGCATGGGATCCAAGTAAGCGCTAAAGCGCTAACTTGGATCGACACAGGAGACTAGCGATGAATCGCGCACCCGTGGTCGATGTCCAGACCTTCATCAACGAGCAGCCGTTCGGCGGTTTTCAATGGCTCGTATTCCTCATGTGTTTCGTGATCGTGCTGCTCGACGGCTTCGATACGGCTGCGATCGGCTTCATCGCGCCGTCGCTGCTCGGCGAATGGAACCTCACCAAACCTGATCTCGCACCGGTGCTGAGCGCCGCGCTGTTCGGCCTCGCGTGCGGCGCGCTCGTGTCGGGCCCGCTGTCCGACAAGCTCGGGCGCCGCTCGCTGCTGCTCGGCTCGGTATTCCTGTTCGGCGTCGCATGCCTGATGTCCGCCTTCTCGACGACGATCGGACACCTGACGATCCTGCGTTTCATCACCGGCGTCGGGCTCGGTGCGGCGATGCCGAACGCGGTCACGATGATGGGCGAGTTCTGCCCGGACAAGCGTCGTGCGACCGTGATCAACCTGATGTTTTGCGGCTTCCCGCTCGGCGCCGCGTTTGGCGGTTTCCTCGCCGCATGGATGATTCCGCATTTCGGCTGGCGCAGCGTGCTGATCCTCGGCGGCGTGACGCCGCTGCTGCTCGGCGTGCTGTTGCTGCTGAAGATGCCGGAATCGGTGCGCTTCATGGTCGCCAACAACCACGCCGTCGACAAGGTTCGCGCGACGCTCGCGCGCATCTCGCGCGATGCGCTGAACGCCGGCTCGTTCGCGCTGACCGAAGCCGCGCCGCAGACCGGCAGCAAGGGCCTCGGCGTCGTGCTGTCGCGCTCGTACATCGTCGGCTCGGTGATGCTGTGGCTCGCGTACTTCATGGGGCTCGTGATCTTCTACGCGTCGATCAACTGGATGCCGATCCTGCTGAAGGATGCCGGCCTGACGCCGAAGAGCGCGACGCTGATCTCCGCGCTGTTCCCGCTCGGCGGCGTCGGCGCGGTGCTGTGCGGCGTGCTAATGGACCGCTTCAACGCGAACCGTGTGATTGCCGTGTGCTACGCGCTGACGGCGGTGAGCGTCTACGCGATCGGGCAGGCGGCCGGCAACGTCGGGCTGCTCGTGCTGGTCGTGTTCGTGGCCGGCGTGCTGATGAATACCGCGCAATCGTCGATGCCGGCGCTCGCCGCCGCGTTCTATCCGACCGAAGGGCGCGGCACGGGTGTCGCGTGGATGCTCGGCGTCGGCCGCTTCGGCGGGATTGCGGGATCGTTCCTCGTCGCCGAGCTGACTCGCCGGCATTTCTCGTTCGCGGGCGTGTTCGCGACGATCGCCGTCGCGGGTTTGCTCGCATGTGTCGCGCTGCTGATCAAGCAGATGGCGCGGCCGCATGGCGTGACGCAGCCGGCAGGCAAGATCGAATCGCTCGGGCATTGAGCGACGCGCGGGCCGGTGCGATGCGCCGGCCCCGTGATACGGCGGCCGGCGGGCCGCCGGCTATTCTTCCGTGTCGTGTTCCCGCACGAAGTTGCGCAGATATGCGCGCAGCGCGGCCTCCCGGCCGCGATGATCGGCGAGGTTCGCGGCGCCCATGTCTTCCTCTTCACCGAACATCGTCGGCGGCGCGCTGTAGATACCGATCTCGATGTCCTCGCGCAGCACGCGAATCTCGTGCGTGAGCGGGTGATACTCGGCGATCCAGTGCATCCCCTCGATGTGTTCGCCCGCCCTCAGCAATGGCTTCATCGGCACTCTCCCGGCAGCAGCGGCGCAACCGGCGAAACGGCTGCGCGCGCCCGTAACAAAAGGGTACGCCTGCATCGGGCGAATCTCAACGGGCGCGCGGTGAGTGCTCACTACGCCAGCAGGTGCGCGACCAGCGGATACAGCGACAGGATCAGCAGCACGGCCATCGTCATGTTGAACAGGCGCAGCGCGCGGGGGTTTGACAGGAAGCGGCGCAGGCCGAGGCCGAAAGCGGCCCACAGGCAGATGCACGGGAAACCGATCAGGATGAACACGACGGCCATCCAGGCGGCGTTCATCCCGTAGTCGGCGGACAGGCGGACCGTCGTCGCTGCGGTCAGCACCATCATCCAGGCCTTCGGGTTGATCCACTGGAACGCGGCGGCTTCGATGAACGTCATCGGGCGCGGCTTGCCGCCGTGCGCCTTCACTTCACCCGACGTGCCGATGCGCCACGCGAGGTACAGCAGGTACGCGACGCTCGCGGCTTCGAGGATCGTGTACAGCAGCGGCATGCGCTTGAACGCTTCGCCGAGGCCGAAGCCGACGCAGAGCATCAGGATCGCGACGCCGATGCTGATGCCGAACAGGTGCGGCATGGTGCGGCGGAAACCGAAATTGACGCCGGAGGCGAGCAGCATCGTGTTGTTCGGGCCGGGCGTGATCGACGTGACGAGCGCGAACAGCATGCCGGCGGGCAACGCGCTGAGGGTGAGGAATTCCATCGCGGATTCTCCATTCGGTTCTGGACTGGGATGGAGGTCAGTTTAGCGACGGTTTTCTGTACAGTACCGGTACAGTTGGTTTGACGAATGCCGGTACGGGGAGTGATGGGGTTGGATGGGGTTGCGGGCTTGCGGGCTTGTTGTTGTCTCTCAGAAAAGATGTCCGCGGTCTCAATATGTTGTCTTTGAATAATTGGCTACCTTTCATGCGTTGGGCATGTAACCCGTATGGATAGGCAGAAAATGATCGGAGAATATTTGGCAGTGACGGCCCACGACGCAATGTTTAGTCGATGGTGTCAGATCGATGTCGCCGCATTGACGACTCTCAATCGCCGTTTCACGTCTGGGGCGTGTCTCCACAAGCCAATGGGGAGATCGATGCTTAGTTCAAGGCGCAAGCCATCTGCCGAAGCTACTCGGCTCGTTCGGCTAACCCTCCCCGTGCAGGTCGATGTGGCACTTGAGCGCATCGCCAAGATTGGCTTCTACGGCCGCTCCGAGTCGAAGGTTGTCGTGATCTTGCTTTAGCGAGAACTTGATCGAATCGCCGGGGATGGCTTTGTCGATTGACGTGATGACCTGGCGAAGTAGACCTAGAGGCTCTGTGCAGCCTTTCTGAGGCACGCACTTCCAATTGTCATACCAATCGTGGCGATGTGAGCCATGGCTATTTGTGTTGCTTGCAACCCGGCCCACACTTGTCCTGGGAGTGTACGCCTGTCTGTGGCACTGCTTGTGGCTAGATCTCGTCGAGGGACCTAGGCGGGGTTGTGACATTCTCAAAGACGACTTTTCTGAGAATTTTCGTGGCCAAGGACATCTTTTCTGAGACAAGAAGCATGCGGTGTTCTCAAAAAAGATGTCCAAGTCCTTGATCTGTATAGGGGCCAAAAGCCCCCTTTTCTGCGAGCCCACATGTTTGTGATGCGGCGATCTGGTCGCGCGACGTCCCGCAACATCTCCGCGGCAACGTCGCGTTCGGCTTGGCCATTTGCCCCGGCTTGCACGTTGCCCACCAGAGTGTGCAACGATTCGTTATAACCGTCCTCGCCTCGCATCGGCTTGCTTTTCCTTGATTTCGGGAACGGCCTGCTAGTGATCGCCTTTTCTGATTGCCCGCAACTTCCATTCCATGAATAAAACCATTATTTGTTTACTTTAAAGAGTATTTCATTATGCTTTCTGTGAATTTCATTTATTTTCCGTTTGAGGATTTTTAACGGATCATAAAATTTTGGCGCTGAATTTGGACTCGAATGTTTGTTGACAGACGTTGGCAGGTTGACTAGATTAGCCCCATGAACGCACTTTTCGTTACGACTACCGCGACCACTACCACGACCGCCAACGGCGGGCCGGGGGGAGGTTGCACGTCGTAAGTCAGTGCCTCAAACCATCCCTAAGCCCCGCCGGAAACGGACGGGGCTTTTTTGTGCTCCGTCGACCGGTATCAAGTCAACGGAGAACATGATGGACGATTTCGATCACCGAGTGCTCGGCAACAAACTCGATCTGTTTCATCAGCAGGATGAAAGCCCGGGCGCTGTCTTCTGGCATCCGCGCGGCATGGTTCTTTATCGGGTTGTCGAGGAATATATCCGAGTCCGGATGCGTCAGGCGGGCTTTTCCGAAGTGCGGACGCCTCAGATCGTCTCGCGCGATCTTTGGGAACAGAGCGGTCATTGGGAGAAATTCGGGCGAAACATGTTTTCACTCGAGAGTGACAACAATCCGTACTGTCTCAAACCGATGAGTTGTCCGTGCCATGTGCAGGTTTTCAAAAAAGGCAGTCGGTCGTATCGCGATCTTCCAATCCGATATTCCGAATTTGGGGCGGTCCACCGGGCCGAACCGTCCGGGGCGTTGCATGGCCTTATGCGTGCCCGTGCGTTCACGCAGGACGACGCTCACGTGCTTTGCATGCAGGATCAGGTCGAGGTTGAAGTCGCACGATTCTGTGTGTTGCTGAAGACGATCTACGCAGACTTCGGATTTGGCGAATTCGATGTGGCTTTGTCGACGAGGCCGGCGGTCCGTGCGGGTGACGATGCGGTCTGGGATCGCTCGGAAGCGATGCTGGCATCCGCTGCGCGCGCGGCAGGTCTCGATTTCGCGATCCAGGCGGGAGAAGGGGCATTCTATGGTCCCAAGCTCGAATTTCATCTGCTCGACCGCCAAGGACGAAAGTGGCAGTGCGGAACGATCCAGCTCGATTTCGTATTGCCGGAACGGCTCGGTGCGTCATATGTCGCAGAGGACGGTGCGAAGGCAACGCCCGTCATGTTGCACCACGCGATCCTGGGAAGCCTTGAACGGTTCATCGGTATTCTTCTCGAACACTACGAGGGATGGTTGCCGACCTGGCTGGCACCGGACCAGATCGTCGTTGCGAACATTGGGAAAGATGACCGCGAATTTGCCGACAACGCGGCGTTCGCTTTCGAAGACATCGGCTGTCGGGTGCTGAGGGATTTCCGCGCCGAGCGCCTGCCGCGCAAGATCTTCGATGCAAGGGAACTTGCCGCGCCGATCGTCGCAATTGCAGGACGCAAGGAGGCGCTGGCCGGAGAGGTGTCGTTACGAATGAGGGACGGGGAGCAGCACGTTCTGACGATCAACGATGCGCTCGCGTACGTCAAGCAGCATGCGCGCGTCCCGTCAGCGACGCGGGTGTTCTGATTCGACGACGGGGCCGTTTCCTGCTATCGCAGGCGGATTGAGGGCGCCTTGAGAATTCATCGAATCGATTTTCAAACATAAATTGGTCAGTAATTCTAAAAATTATGAGAGAAGCCAGAGAACGCGTCATTCTATGGGCCGAAGGATGTCGTGAGTCCGCATCGTGTCGGTGCGGTGAGCGGATGCTTGAGATGGTGTTCAAGATCGGCGGTTGCACTTGCATGGACGAACTGGGCCGGATGCTGGTCGACATCGGACGCCTGGCGGGATTTGACCATGTCTGTTACCAGGACTATCGAATGACGGGCGGGACACTGAAGAGCGGCCGCACACTGTCGAACTACCCGGAGGCGTGGTTGTCCCGTTATCGGGAGCGGGCTTACCTGATGATCGACCCGGTCGCGCAGCATGCGATGTCGTCGTTGACACCGCTGATCTGGTGCGACCGGATCTTCGCGACAACCGAACAGCGCGAACTTCGAGACGGAAGTCGCATGTACGGGTTAAGCGACGGAGTGTCGTTTCCGGCTCACAACAGGCATGGCGATGTGGCGTGCGTGAGCTTCGTTCGACAGGCGCGGGCGTCTGACAACGGCGATTTGCCCTTCGCCATTCCGTCGTGGGGCGCACTTGTCGCGAATCTGACGCTCGACACGTGCCGCAGGCTGGAGGCGCTGCAATCCGATGCACCGTGCCTCAGCGCGCGTGAACTCGAAATCCTGAAATGGGTCGCCGAAGGAAAGTCCAGTTGGGATATCTCGCGCATTGTCGCGTTGACCGAGCATGGCGTGCTTCATCACATCCGCAACATCATGAAGAAGTTCGACGTGCCGACACGCCGGCAAGCCGTTCTGATGGCATCCAGATTCGGATTGCTGTAACGCGTTGGTGACACGAGACGCGAAGTGGACCGGGACCGTGCGCGCGCCGATGCGTCAAATCACGCCACGTCGGCACGGGGACTACAAGCTTTTGTAGTGTGAGACCGCATCGAAAATCGGCAAAGTGGTACCGACGCAAGCGACCAGATCGACTTCTGATCGCCATACTCGGCGGCCGGCACAGGCGTTTTGTGCCGGCCCATCACAATCGCGATGGTAGATGAGGTGAACGCATGGCTGATGTTTGTGACGAAATTCTGAACCCGGTCGTCGATGGGGAAATCGATTCGCTGATGGTCAGTCTGCGCGACGGACTCGATGATCATCCGTTCCGGCACGTGTCGTCGTGCGCTGCACTGGAAAAAATCTTTCCGCACTACCTGGCGATGTCGCAGGCGTTTCCGTATCTGCAGGCGGGTGCGCAAGTTCACGCCGTTCTGGATGCCATTCAATCGAATCGACCGGTGGCGCGAGACGTCGAAATCACGAGCGTGGTGGGAAATTTTCTCTGTTGGGACGAGACGGGTGGCGCATACGTCATCGAACGATACGGCAAACAGGGACTGCAGGGCATTCTCGATACCGGCAAATGGTTTCACTCGAGCCTCCTGAAAAATGACATCGAGAGACTGACAGGACGCGTCGCGGTTCCGAATTTCAGCGTACCGACGGGGCCTTATCTGACGAAACTACTTGCCGGACTGGGTGCGAAGACGGCGCTCGAGCGGTGCGCGAACATGGTGGCGTTCGAACTGCACGCGAATGCGATGATCGACGCACTTTGGGCGTCGACGAGTCGTTGTTATGGTGTCGACCGACAAGGACTCGTTTATTTTCAATGTCACGTTGGCGGTGATGATCCTGCCGAGGCGTACCACGTCGAAATGACGAGACGAATGATTCAGCTCCTTGTCAGCGATGACGAAATTCCTGAATTCGCCGTACGGGTTGCGCAGGCCGTTTCCGACAACGTGTCGTGGTGTGCGGCGCTTGTTTCGCTGGCTGAATGAACATGAGCGCCGAATACGGTCCGGATCCGGTGTTGCTCGAGATCGACGCATATCGCGCGCGGCGAGGCGGGCTCCGCGATGCAGCTGCGATTGCGAAGGTCGTTGGCGCGATCGCGGTCGTTAGTTTGGTGGCATGGTTGGCGTGCCGATCCGGAAGCGCAATGGGCCGGATCGTCCTGATGCTTACCGAAGGTTTTGTGTTGAGCGGGTTCCTGAATCTCGCCCACGAATGTCTGCATCGAAGCCTGGTGAGTGCGAAATCCGTCAACGCGATCATCGGCAATCTGGCTGCGAATGTCCTGTTCGTAAACTTCACGGCCTATACCGACAAGCATCTGAAGCATCACCGGTGTTTGGCGACGGAAGAGGACACCGAGTCGGCCTCCCGATTCGACACGTTGCGTGCCTATGCTGGTGCGATGACCGGTGTTGGTTTTCTCGTTTCGAATCTGCGACTGAACGTACATCTGATCGCCGGAGGCGCACCGTCCTATCTCGCAACAGTGCGACGGAAAGTGCGAGCGCGCAACGAAGCGCGGTTCATTGCAGCATGGTTGCTCGCCATCGCGGCGGCAACCTGTGCCTGGCCGTCGGCATTGGTTACGGCCTATATCGGTCCGGTGTTTTTTGCCTACTTCTGGTTGATGTTCTTCGGACTACCGGAGCATTACGGCTGTGAACCGGTGCAGCCGCGTTACCTGGCGTCGAGAACGATGACGACTAACGGCATCGTCCGGTTTTTCATGTGGAACGCGAATTTTCATACCGAGCATCATCGCTATCCGGGCGCTCCGGCACCACTGCTCGCCCGGATCGGGGCGCACCCGAATGTTGGCATTCATCGTGAATCGTCTTATCTGAAATGGCACTGGCGCGTTTGCCGGGATCTTATCCAACGTCGGGAGCACGGGGCAACTCATGGCTAAACTCATTGTAGGCAACGTCGATAACGAGGCAATGATCGGGGATACGAAGCGTGCATCGCTTCCGCTTCGTCAGGTGTCAGCGATTGCGGCAAGGCGCCTCGTATGGCAGATGGCAAGCGACGACGTGGCGATTCTGCCGTCGCCGGTATCGGTCCCCATGATCGAGTACGTATCGGCTGTGATGAGGCGTAGTCTTTCCACTACGCAGATCGTGTCACCGTCTTCCGATATCTCCGATCCGGTGGTATTGACTTCCGACCGCCTGCTCGATGAAGCGACGCTCGCTGCATTGCGTGGCCTTCGCGTCGGTGGCGCAGGGTGGACGGTTTACCCGTACTTTCATACGTCATCGGTCGGGTTGCTTTGCGATCAGCTCGACATCGCGCAGCCCGTGTCGAATGGATCGCACTTCATGGAACAGGCCGGTGCTGAACTTTTGAACCGAAAGGCCGTATTTCGAGCGCTCGCGTCGGGTCGGGTCGGATGTGCGGACGGGCGAGTCTGCCGGTCGTTCGGTGAGTTCTACCTGACGCTGCGTGACATGCTTGCGAAGTATGCGAGCGTGATTGTCAAGCAGGATGTCAATGCCGGCGGTGACGGAAACATCGCAGTCACACTCGAGCGTCGCACCAGTTATCCCGGTGTCCGCAAGGTGTATGCGCTGACGCACCTGTCGGACGTCGATACCGTATTCGCCCGTGACTTGTGGTCGAGACAGACCGACACGGCGGGCAACTGCCAGGTGGTCGTCGAACGGTTCCACGAAGGTTCGGATGTCCTGTATGCGGAATATGAGATTGGTGCGGACGCGATTCGGCTTGTGAGCTATGGCGACCTGCGGATGGACGCTTCGGGCGACAAGCGGGGCAATGGCATGATCATGTGGACCGGATTTCAAATCCCCAGCCAGTTGTCTCCGGGCGTGATCGACACATTTCTGGCGCAAGGCGACGTGCTTGCGTCGATCTCCCAGCGCCTCGGATTCGTCGGGCGCGCAAATTTCGACGCCATCGTGACCGACGACGGCGAAGTCGTCTTTACCGAGATCAACGGGCGTATCGGCGGTTGCAGCCATCTTGACGCGATCCTGTGCGAACTGGTGGGGCCGGACTATCTGTCCACGCACGCCGTCGTGACGCGCAACAGGGTGCCCGCTCGCGACCTGCGTGCTGCGCTGACTGTCTCGCATCGACTGACGCAGCAGCGCGACGAAGCCGGTGTCGTCGTCCTTACGGAAGATATGGCGGGTACAGGCACGATCGAATACATGGTATATGCGCGCAATTTGTCAGGTGCGCTTGCGCTCGAGCGCACGTTCCAGCGCGAATTCGAGATGGCTCAAGAATCAGTCGCTGTGCCGGGGTGAAACGATGGATGCAATCAAGTTCACACGGCCCTCGGCATGGTTCAGCGGCATGGCCGACGGTGTGCCGGTTTCGACGCGGATCCTGCTGAGTTTTCAGTTCCTCGTGAATTTGTCTGTGTTCGGGTCGCTTCCGCTGCTCGCTGCGTTCCTTGACCTGGAGCGTCATCTGGACGCGGGCAGCGTTGCCAGCGTACTGACGGTGAATTTGCTGGCGAGCCGGTTGTTGCCGCTGGTGCTGGGTGCGTCGACGGATCGCTTCAGCAGCCGCGTGCTGGCCACACTTGGTCTGATCTGCCGCGCCGCGGGATTTGTCGGACTGGCGCTTACGCCGTCGTTTGCCGGACTGCTGATGTGGGCATTCTTGTCCGGGCTCGGCGCTGCGCTTTACGAAACGACCGCGTATTCGATCTTCGGTTCGCTCGATGCCGCGGTACGTCCAAAGGTGTTCGCGCTGAATAACCTGGCGCTCAATCTCGGCGCGCTGATCGGTCCGGCGGTGCTGATCGTCGTGCCGAACACGGACCGGACGTTACCGTTTCTGGTAAGCGGCATGATTTTCGCCGTGCTTGCGCTCGTGGCGCCCTGGATCTCAGGACGAAGAGCGAGCAACGCAGCTGCGGTACATCCGCTGCGTGGTTTGATGATCGCGTTTGGAGACAGACGGTTCCGCCGACTGTGCTGGGCGCTCGTTCCGTTCTGGACGGTGTATACGCAGATCTACGTCTTCATCCCGCTGACGTTTTCGAACGGCTCGAGCGGCTATAACGGCGTCAGGCCATTCTACATAACGAATGCGCTGGTTGGCATTGCTACAGCTTCGTTTGGCATGGGCTGGTTTCAGCGCACGACCTGGCGATCCATGATGACCATCGGGCACGCCGCGATGTGTTGCTGCTTCGCGATTGCCACACTGCTGTTCGATCACGGCTGGAGCGCTGGTGCGTCGCTGGTCATTCTGATTGCCGTCGCGGTCGTCTTCACGTTTGGTGAAAGCCTGATTCTTCCTGCATCGAATATCGCGCTCGCCGATCTGACGACCGATGGCAACGCCGGCAGCTATTTTGGCGCATCGGCGATCTCGTGGGCGATCGGCGGGATGCTCGGCAACTTCATCGGCAGCGCCGCGGCAAGCTGGACCGTGCATACCCTGGGGTGGATCGCGTTCATGGGCATCTCCCTGATGGGTCTACTTGCATTCTGGAGATGGCATAAATGAATCGCGAGCCTGTCACGGGGAAGGGCGCGACGGGCACTGCCCTGACCACAGTGAGCCGCGCGCCTGCCGCACATTTCGGCTTCGTCAATCCGCCCGTATATCGAGGGTCGACAGTCCTTTTTGAATCATTCGACGAAATGGCACCTGGTGCGGCCCCTTATCACTACGGGCGCTGGGGGACACCGACAACGGATGCGTTGTGCGACGCGATGACGGAAATCGAACATGGCGTTGCCGCGCTCGTGATGTGTTCGGGACTGGCCACTATCGCGACGGTGTTGCAGACGCTGGCGGCTCCCGAGGGGCGGGTATTGATCTCGCGTTCGTCGTATCCGGCGGCACGTAAATTCTGCGACGAGGTGCTGCATCGACAGGGTGTATCGATCGACGAATTCTCGCTGGCCGATCCGGCTGAACTGGCGGCGAAACTCGATGAACGGACGTGTGTGGTTTACCTCGACCTGCCGGGGTCGTCGCATTTCGATATGTGCGTGTTACGAGACCTCGTCGAGATTGCCGGACCCGTTCCGGTCGTTGTCGACAACACCTGGGGCACGCCGTATTTCTTCAATCCGCTCGATCAAGGTGCGAGCATCGTCATTCACAGCATGTCGAAGTACATCGGCGGGCACGCCGATTCGATGGTCGGCACAGCGGTGTTTGCGAGCTTCGACATGTACGAGCGCGTGAAGAGCGTAAGCCGTTTGACGGGGCAAGCCGTCGGTGCGGACGACGCGAATTTGGCTTTACGAGGATTGCGGACGCTGGCAGTCCGGATGGATCGGCATTTTCAGTCCGCGTGCGATGTAGCGTCGTGGTTGCGGGATCATCCGCTGATCGAAAGCGTTCACTACCCGCCGCTGGTCGGCGATAGCGGTCACGCCGCATGGCGAACACAGTATTCGGGTGCGGGCGGTGTGTTTGCATGCGTACTCAAGGATGGCGGCGAGGGGGCGGTCAGAAATGCCATCGACGGTCTCTCGCTGATCGGGCGAGGCTGGGGCTGGGGCGGTTACGAGTCCGTCGCTTGTCCGACCACGGTGTCTCGAGACAATGCCAGGCGTATCGGTATCCGGTTGAGCATCGGGCTCGAAGATCCCGACATGATTCGACAGGATCTGGATGTTGCGCTGCGTGCAGGGCACCGATGAAAGGCCGTGTGTATTTTCTGAAACGAGGGGCGATCAATGACGGAAGCAACACAATATATCTACGGAAATTGCCACTGTGGTGCGATACGCTTTCGCATTCGATCGACAGCGTCGCGCAAGGTGATCGATTGCAATTGCTCGATCTGTTTTGCATCGGGCTTCCTACACGTTCCGGTCGAGCACGACGATTTTGAGTTGCTCGAGGGTGGCGAGAAATTGACGCGATACCGCTTCAATACCGGGATTGCGGAGCACACGTTCTGCCGAGTTTGCGGCGTGAAGCCATTCTATCGTCCGCGTTCTCATCCCCGCGATTACAGCGTCAATCTGCGCTGTCTGGATCTTGCAGGGGCCAACGCTTTCGATGTGGTTCCGTTTGACGGGAAGAACTGGGAAGAAAACATCCAGTCCTTTCCGCAATAACTCGGCCGCGATGCGACAACTCCAGGAAATGAAACCCGTCGTCGGCGTGCTGTGCTCGGCGGAGGATATCGAGATACCGGGTTGGGGGTGCCTTTCCCATCAGGCGGTGTTCGACCGATATCTGCAGGCTGCGACGGAGTTTGGCGGGGTACTGCCGCTCCTGATCGGTTCGACGGACGATATTGCATCCGATCGAAGTCTCGACACGCTGCTCGATCGTCTCGACGGAATCATGCTGCCGGGCGGCGCGAGCAACGTCGACGTTGCGTTTTACGGTGGCACGCAACCACACGTCGGATCGCTCGACAGGACACGTGACAGGATGGCGATTCGTGTCGTCCGGGAGGCCATGGCATCGGGGCGCCCGGTGTTCGGGATATGCCGCGGCATGCAAGAGATCAATGTCGCGTTGGGCGGCACCCTTTGCGCGACACTTCACGATGAGCCAGGGAGACGGGATCACCGGGCGAATCGCACTCTGGCTTTCGAGGAGCGCTATCGGGACGTTCATGCGGTCGAGTTGGTGAGCGGCGGCTGGCTTGACGAGGCGATTCGGACAATGTCGCCGGATTGTCGGCGCGCTCATGTGAACTCGTTGCATGGGCAGGGCATTGCCGCCCTGGCGAACGGATTGAGTGTCGATGCATATGCCGACGACGGCACCATCGAGGCGGTGTCGCATATCAGGGCACCGATCTTCGGTGTGCAGTGGCATCCTGAGTGGTATGTGCGGGATAGTGTGTTGAACCGTGCAGTCTGGGCGCGGTTCGGTCGCGAATGTGCAACCTATTTGCGCCGTCGATTCGACGCCCAGTCCTGTCGGGATACGCCGACGGGGGCGGGCAACATTCTCAAAGACAACTTTTCCGAGAATATCCGGGGCCACGGACATCTTTTCTGAGACGAAGGACAGGCAGTCTTCTCAGAAAAGATGTCCAAGTCCTTGAACTGTCTAGGGGGCCAAAGACCCCTTTTCTGAGAGCCCACATGTGGGGTCGAGTTTTTCGGCACTCGCTCGCGCTCCTCATCCCACTGAGGCCGTCAGACCCTCGAGGCATGAATCAACCGTTCCCGAGTGAGTGCGTCGGGATGAAGCCGATCAAGCCGGGCGCGAACAAGCGACCCGGTGCCCCCGAGAATTGTTGAGATAGTGTGGCGTAGTTTTTTGGCTACTGTCAAGGCCTTCGTATAAGAAAAATCGCGGCAAAGATACCGTGTGAATATTCGCGGCGGCACGAAAAAATCATTTAATAAACATCGGCTTGCGTATTTGTATGAGTTTGCTGTTGTGAAAAAAGAAATACACAATTTCTATTTCTTCGTGGGGCTCGTTGCTTTCACCGCTCTTACACTCGCGACTCCCAAACGGGCATCTATCCGGGCATGACCGACAGAACAAGGTCCCCGGGCGGTTGCAGACCGTTTATGAACAAGGTCGCGAGACCTGCCTCTTTTAGAAGGGAGCACCACGAATGAACAAGACCCTGATCGTTGCAGCAGCTGCGGCATCGTTCGCTACCGTCGCTCATGCGCAAAGCAGCGTGACGCTGTACGGCGTGCTGGACGCAGGCATCACCTACCAAAGCAACGTCCAGACCGCATCGGGCCAAGGCAAGTCGCGCTTCTCGATGGGTTCGGGCATTGACCAGAGCCGTTTCGGCCTGCGTGGCTCGGAAGATCTCGGTGGTGGCCTGAAGGCGATCTTCACGTTGGAAAGCGGCTTCAATATCGGTAACGGCAAGTTCGCGAACGGCAACGGCGGCATGTTCAACCGCCAGGCATTCGTCGGCCTGTCGAGCCAGTACGGCACGGTCACGCTGGGTAAGCAATACGACGCGACGCAAGACTACCTGGCACCGCTGACGGCAACGGGCTCGTGGGGCGGCACGTACTTCGCGCACCCGCTGAACAATGACCGCCTGAGCACGAACGGCGACGTCGCGCTGAACAACACGATCAAGTACACGAGCGTGAACTATGCCGGCCTGCAATTCGGCGGCACGTACTCGTTCTCGAACAGCACGAACTTTGCGAACAACCGTGCATACAGCGCTGGCGTGTCGTACCAGTTTGAAGGCCTGAAGCTGGGTGCGGCGTACTCGCAAGCGAACAACGCTGGCCTGTCCACGTCGGGCGCGGTGAACCCGTCCGTCGACACGAGCGGCAACGCGTTCGGCATTCAGGGCCGCACGCGTACGTATGGTATTGCCGCGGCCTATGCATTCGGTCCGGCTCAAGTCGGCGCGGCATGGACGCAATCGCGTCTCGACAACCAGACGAACGGCCTGGCCACGCTGCGCGCGGACAACTACGAAGTCAACGCGAAGTACAACCTGACGCCGGCTCTCGGCCTGGGCGCTGCCTATACGTACACGAACGCGAAGCAGAACGGCAACAGCACGCACTGGAATCAGTTCGGCGTGCAAGCTGATTACTTCCTGTCGAAGCGTACGGACGTCTACGCTCAGGCGGTGTACCAGCGTGGTACGAAGGGTGCCGGTTTGGGCGCATCGATCTACAACGGCGACATCAACGCGTTCCCGAGCTCGAAGGTCAGCCAAACCGCCGCAACGGTTGGCCTGCGTCACCGCTTCTAAGCGTGACGGCTGGCTAGTCAGTTCCGAAAAAGCGCCTTCGGGCGCTTTTTTTTGATGTCTGAATTGGATTCTTGATAATCATCAGTATTGCGAAGCGATGGAGAATTGTCGATTTCGATTTTGGCGGGAATGTGACGGCGGAGTGAGGGAGCATGCTTGAGAGGTTGCGACAGTGCGTTGCCCAATATGGTTGGCAATGTTTGGCGAGCGAGTGGCTGGGTGTCAATTCACGTCATCCGTTCGCTTGCGCTCGTGGGCACGTTTTCGAGCGCGTGGCATTGACCCTGCTCTATCGAAATGGCGGTACACCGGTCTGCATATCCTGTCAGCAGGAAGATATTCGTGATAGATGGTTGGCGAAATTGGCAGAGCGAGGAGGGACGCTTCTGAATGGCCCATTCATTGGATTATTCGCGCGTTACCAAATTCGTTGCGCAGCGGGGCACGAGTGGAGCGTGGAGGGAAGGAAGATCAGTGAGGGGCGTTGGTGTCCGAGCTGCGCGCATGGTGACGCGACGCGGAGAAGCTGCTGTGCGGATGGTTTGGCCCGGCTTCACGCGAAAGCACAAGAGAGAGACGGGAAATGTCTTTCGGCTCACTATACGATCGAGAGTCGTCTATATCGATTCGAGTGCGCAAAGGGGCATCGTTGGGAGGCGAGGGCAAACGATATCTTCCGGGGAACCTGGTGTGGTCGTTGCGCAAAATTAACCTCCTCCAGGCAGGTTGATCCCAATGGCTTGGCACGTCTGCAGGCGGCCGCCCGGGAAAAGGGAGGCGTTTGTTTGGCAGATGCCTATGTAGGTTCAGCCGAAAAATACCCTTTTCGTTGCGCGGTGGGCCATGAATGGATGGCGATAGCGAGCCGAATTTGGCTCGGACACTGGTGTCGGCAATGTGCGGGCCTCAAATTGCGTCAGACAATAGATGACATGCGAGCGCTTGCAACCGCTCGTGGTGGACTGTGTTTGTCGACGGAGTATCAGGGGCGGCGGACCAAATTGACTTGGCAATGCCATCGCGGCCACGTCTGGGAGTCTCGGCCGATCAATATCAGTGCGGGAACATGGTGCCCGCAATGTGCGATTACTAACCGCACTCGCCGTAGAGACAATTGAGCGCGATACCGGCCTTAAAGCTTCAGGACATGCGTATCTGGCAATAGTACAGATCCCGCACAGCCCACCGTTACCGCGAAGTGCGGCCACGTCGACCAGACGGTTCCCTTGCACAATGCTCATCTCCCCCGTGCAAGACACGACATGAATGATGATGCGGTCTGCGCGAACTCGGCGGGCGCGCCGACAGCGAAATTGCACCGTTTGACGTGACAGGCGGAACGCGCATTTCAATTCATCGCATGCGCGTTCGCCAGGCGTCAATGAACGGTTCGGTAAGCGCTTTAGTCGTAGTACGCGTCGTCGTAGCGATGCTTGTTGCGACGCATCCTGCGCATGTTGTCGCGATCCCGGGCGTCGTCGCGCTCCCGCGCGTTGCGGCCGAGGTTGCCCCCCAACGCCGCGCCGCCGCCACCGCCGAGCGCCGCGCCGAGGAGCCCGCCGTTGCGG
>NZ_JAAGPC010000171.1:0-18351 GCF_017104595.1 Burkholderia sp. Tr-20390
TGCTGGCTGCCCGTGCTGCTCGGCTTCGGCGCACCGGCCGCGTACCTCGCGGTCGAGACGGCCAAGCGGCTGCATCTGGTCGGCGGCGTATCCGAGCAACTGATGACCGGGCTCGCGAACACGCTGACGATCGCCACCGCCGCCACCTTCGCGACACTCTTGTGCGGGCTCGTCGTCGCATGGGCCGCGCGCGCACAACGCGACAGCGCCCGCGCGGGCCCGGCCCGCCTGGGTGCGAGAATCGCCAGCCTCGGCTATGCGGTGCCCGGCACCGTGCTCGCGATCGGCCTGCTGATCCCGTTCGCGGCGGCCGACCGGCTGTTCGGCGCGGTGCTGGGCCGCGACGGGCTGCTGCTGATGGGTTCGACCGCCGCGCTCGTGATCGCCTATACCGTGCGCTTTCTCGCGATCCCGGCCGGCAGCATCGAGGCCGGCCTCGCGCGCATCCCGCCGTCGCTCGAACAGGCAGCGCGCTCGCTCGGCGAGACGGCCGGCGGCACGCTGCGCCGCGTGCACCTGCCGCTGCTGCGGCCCGCGCTCACGACGAGCGCGCTGCTGGTGTTCGTCGACGCGATGAAGGAATTGCCGGCGACGCTGCTGCTGCGTCCGCTGAACTTCGACACGCTCGCGACCTGGCTGTATGCGGAAGCCGCGCGCGGCACCTACGAGGAAGGCGCGGTCGCCGCGCTCGCGATCGTGCTGGCCGGGCTCGTGCCCGTGATCCTGCTCGCCCGCACCCGCCACAAGATCGGAGCCTGACACCGTGAACCTGCTCGAACTCGATGACCTCTGCCTCGCCTACGACACGCCGCACGGCCGCCGCACCGTGGTCGACGGGCTGAGCCTCGCGCTGCCGCGCGGCGACATCGGCTGCCTGCTCGGCGCGTCCGGCTGCGGCAAGACCACCGTGCTGCGCGCGATCGCCGGCTTCGAGCCGGTGCGCATGGGGCGCATCATGCTGGACGGCGTGCCCGTCGCGGCGCCATCGCTCGACGTGCCGCCCGAGCGGCGGCGCATCGGCATGATGTTCCAGGATTACGCGCTGTTCCCGCACCTGAGCGCGGCGGACAACGTCGCGTTCGGCCTGCGGCGCATGCCGAAGGCCGAACGGCGCGTGCGTGTCGCGGAAATGCTCGAACTCGTCGGCCTTGCCGATGCCGGCGGCGCGTATCCGCACGAGCTGTCGGGCGGCCAGCAGCAGCGCGTCGCACTCGCGCGTGCGCTCGCACCGTCGCCGGAGCTACTGCTGCTCGACGAGCCGTTCTCGAATCTCGATGTCGATACGCGCGAGCGGCTTGCGTTCGAGCTGCGCGACATCCTGAAACGCACGGGCCACACCGCGATCCTCGTCACGCACAACCAGGCCGAAGCGTTCGCGATCGCCGACCGGATCGGCGTGATGAAGGATGGCCAGCTCGCGCAATGGGATACGCCGTACGCGCTGCATCACCATCCGGCCAGCCCGTTCGTCGCGGATTTCGTGCGCCGCGACGCGCTGGCCGACGAACGCGCGCGCGCACTGGCGCGCGGCCGCTGAACCCGCGGGCGCGATGCGCGCCCGGGTCGGTTCATCGCCGCGTTTCGTTGCCGCGCTTCATTGCCGCGCTTCATTGCCGTGTCAGGCCGGCTCGGCAAGATCGCGCACGGGCAGCGCGGTCGAATACTTGATCTGCTCCATCGCGAACGACGAGCTGACGTCGAACAGCGGCACCGTGCGAATCAGCTGCTTGTAGACGCGGTCGTAATCGTCGATGCCGGCCACCACGACGCGCAGCAGGTAATCGGTCTCGCCGCTCATCCGGTACACCTCGACCACTTCCGGCATGTCGCGCACGGCCTGCGTGAAACGCTGCGCCCATTCCTCGGTGTGCTGGTTCGTGCGGATCGCGACGAACACGGTCGTGCCCACCCCGAGCTTGCGCGGATCGCACAGCGCAACCTGCGCGCGAATCGCGCCGGTTTCCTTGAGCCGCTGCACGCGCTTCCAGCACGGCGTCTGCGACAGGTTCACGCGCTGCGCCAGTTCCGCGATCGGCAGCGTGGCATCGGCCTGCAACAGCTCCAGCAGCTTGCGATCGATGGCGTCCATTTCTCCAGTCCCTCGTAGATAGAAATTTATTCTATTCATCCTGCACAACGGGGAACAATATGAAAACGGCTTCGCCGCGTCGACCGGTATAAATACCGATCCGGCACGCGCGCAGCGAGCGAATCCGCCGCCACACCGCACGCGCCAAATGAAACAGGCGACTCCGCCCGTGAAGGTGGAATCGCCTGGCGTTCCCGCACGTCGCGGCTGGCCCGGCGCTCACGCGCCACGGGCCAGCGTCAGCGCACTGCTCAATACGCGACCGTCGCGATCTCGTGCACGAAGCTGCCTTGCTCGAGCGCGTCGACGAACGCGACCGCGTAGTCTTCCGCCGAGATCTTGCTGTTGCCTTGTGCGTCCACGATCAGCTTGCCGACGCCCGTGCGGAACGTACCCGTGCGCTCGCCCGGGGCGATCAGCGCCGCCGGCGCGAAGAACGTCCAGTCGAGATCGCCGACCGTCTTCAGGTAGTCGAGTGCGTCGCGGTGCGCGAGCGCGACCGCCTTGTACGCTTCCGGGAAACCTTCGCTGTCGACGAGCTGCTTGCCCGGCGCAACTTCGAGCGAACCGGCGCCGCCCACCACGACGAGGCGCTTCAGCCCCGCCTGGCGCGTGCCGGCAACCAGCGCCTTCGCAGCCGCGACGACCTTCGCCGCATCATCCTGCTTCGGGCCGTACGCGCTCGCGACGACGTCATGGCCCGGCAGTGCGGCCGCAATGCTGGCCGCGTCGAACAGGTCGGCCGCCTTGGCGGTGATGCCGTCGCCGGCTGCGCCCGGATGGCGCGACAGCGCGGTCACGCGATGGCCGCGTCGTGCCGCTTCCGCGGCGATGCGCGAGCCGATCGTGCCGGTGGCGCCGAACAGCGCGATATTCAAGGTACGTTGCGTCATATCGATTCTCCAGTAAGAAAAATATGTAACGTAGTTAATTACATATAAGACCGAAAAAAAAGGGGCAAAGCCCCCGTTGCGCCGGTCGCCACGCCTCTCGCGCCGTCCGGCGTCCTGCCTTGCCACCAGTCACCCGCCGGCGCGTGCCGCCTGCTGCGTGCGCTGCTCCAGATCCAGCACGTCGGCCGTCACGTCGGCCAGCGTGCGCGTGCCAAGCGATGCTTCCATCGCACGCTGCGCGTCGCCGATGTAATCGATCAGCGCGCCCTGGATGTGCCGCCCGACGAGACACGCGGGATTCGGCGCCTCACGGTGCAGCGCGAACAGTTGCGCATCGTCGACCGCGCGATACACGTCGAGCAGCGTGATCGCGCCGGGCTCGCGCGCCAGCAGCGCACCGCCGCCCGCGCCCAGTTGCGACGTGGTCAGCCCCGCGGCCGCCAGCATCGACAGCAACCGGCGGATCAGCGCCGGATTCGTGTTCACGCTGCCCGCGATGATGTCGGACGACAACGGCACGCCCTCCTGCATCGACAGCAAGGCAAGCACGTGGACGGCAAACGCGAACCGGCTGCTGGTATTCATTCCTGACTCACTTGACGACGCCGGCCCATCCCGCAGCCGGCGACATGTGTAACTACTATAATTACATTTAGCGGATCATGCAAGCCCGCGTCACTCTCCGCTCGCGGGCTTGGCGCCCGGCGCATTCTGCTGGCTCCATTGCTGGAGCTTCTTGCCGGCTTCGGCGATCTTCGCGCCGGCTTCGGAAGCCGCATGCGCGACGACCGCGGACGCGGCCGCGTCGATCTGGGCCTGCGCGGCGGAGGCGAGGCCGCTCGCGGACAGCGGCGGCACGGCCGACGCCGCGGACGCGATGCCGGCCTTCGCGGCATTGAGCTGCTGGTTGACGGTGCTCGCCACCTGGTCGAGCGCCTTGGCCGCATTGTTCGCGGCATCGGCGGCCGCGCTCGCGGCCGTATCGGGTTGCGTGACCGGCGCGCCGGACTTCTCGCAGCCCGCGAGCAACAACAGCGCACCGGCGGCCACGGCCGCCAGTACGGACCCGGGCACGCGACGCGCCCGCGATGTCTTCATGTTCATCAGCAATCTCCGGCCGCGCGTCGCGCGGCCTCGTGGTTGGACCGACGTCGATGATACCGCCTGTGGAACAGGGCCAATCACGCACCGTGATTAAAAATGGCTTTCAATTTCGGACTCGTCTGATTCAATCGCACACGCGAGGACACTAAAGTGGACACGCTTCAATCCGCTTTGGACGCGCCCCCTTTTTCTCATGGATTTCCTCGTCGACTGGTTCATCGCCCTGGCCGCCGTGCTCGCCGCCACCCTGTTCCTGTGCCTGCGCCCGCCGTCGGCGCGCCGCCTGGCCGAATCCGGGCGCCCGCGCCGCGTCGCGTCCGCGCGCCTGCTCACACAGGCCGTGATCGGCTTCTGGACGGCCGCGCTGATCGTCGCGGAAGGCATCCTCGGCCCCACCGCCGACGGTCAGTCGCTGGCGGGCTTCGCGGCACTCGCGTTTGCCGCCCTCGGGCTGACGACCGTCGCCGCCTACTGGTCGGCGTGCGCACTGCGGCTGCGCCGGCCGCCGCTGCTGTTCCCGCGCCACTGACGCGCCGCAACGGTGCGCGGCCACGCACCATCACGCACCACGTCGCGCCAATCGGCCCATCACGCGCACCAGTTCCGCACACTTCGCACCACACGCGTGCAATCGGCATCCCGTCGCACCCGCACCGGCCACGCCCCCTTCCCGTGCACGATTCACCGGATTGCCGCACCGCACGGTGTTGAAGCACCAACTCCACGCAGTCGTTCACCAAGTTGGCTCGATACTTGCGTTCCTCGCCCGTTTTTTGCGCAAGGAAGCCACGGCATGGATGGTCTGAAATCCGGCGTCGACACACTGTTCCTGTTGATCGGCGCCGTCATGGTGCTCGCGATGCACGCGGGCTTCGCATTTCTCGAGCTCGGCACGGTCCGCAAGAAGAACCAGGTCAACGCGCTCGTGAAGATCCTGGTCGACTTCTCGGTGTCGACGCTCGCGTATTTCTTCATCGGCTACACGATCGCGTACGGCGTCGAGTTCTTCGACGACATCGGCACGCTGTCGCAGCACAACGGCTATGCGCTCGTGCGCTTCTTCTTCCTGCTGACCTTCGCGGCGGCGATCCCCGCGATCGTGTCCGGCGGCATCGCCGAACGCGCGAAATTCAATCCGCAGCTCGTCGCGACGCTGATCATCGTCGGCTTCATCTACCCGTTCTTCGAAGGGATCGCCTGGAATGGGCGCTTCGGCGTGCAGGCCTGGCTCACGCACGCGTTCGGTGCGCCGTTCCATGATTTCGCGGGCTCCGTCGTCGTACACGCGTTCGGCGGCTGGGTCGCGCTGCCCGCCGTGCTGCTGCTCGGCGCGCGCCACGGCCGTTATGCGAAGGACGGCCGGATCGCCGCGCACCCGCCGTCGAACATCCCGTTCCTCGCGCTCGGCGCGTGGGTGCTCGCGGTCGGCTGGTTCGGCTTCAACGTGATGAGCGCGCAGACGCTCGACAAGATCAGCGGCCTCGTCGCCGTGAACTCGCTGATGGCGATGGTCGGCGGCACGCTCGCCGCGTGGATGGCCGGCCGCAACGACCCGGGCTTCACGTACAACGGGCCGCTCGCGGGCCTCGTCGCGGTGTGCGCGGGCTCCGACGTGATGCACCCGATCGGCGCGCTCGTCACCGGCGCCGCGGCCGGTGCGCTGTTCGTCGCGATGTTCACCTGCGTGCAGAACAAGTGGCGCATCGACGACGTGCTCGGCGTGTGGCCGCTGCATGGCATGTGCGGCGCGCTCGGCGGCCTCGCGGCCGGCGTGTTCGGCCTGCCCGCGCTCGGCGGTCTCGGCGGCGTGTCGTTCATGTCGCAGCTCGTCGGCACGCTCGGCGGCATCGCGATCGCGACCGCGGGCGGCACGCTCGTCTACGGCGCGCTGAAAGCGACCGTCGGGCTGCGCCTCGACCGCGAAGCCGAGTTCGACGGCGCGGACCTGTCGATCCACCGCATCTCGGCGACACCCGAACGCGATTGAGCGCAAACGCTTGCGACCGGCGGCCGTCCGTTCACCTGACGGCCGCCCGACACATCATTACGTTTTCAATTCAAAAAACTTTCATCTAGCGTCCCTACACTTCCGTCCAGTTTTCAATTTGCCTTCGCCGAGCTTGCCGACCGCCTGCTTCGCAAAGGCCATTCTTCCAACAACTGAAACTGGACTCCACATGCCCGCGTTGCCCAATGCTGCCCGTCGTCAGGCCCTGAAGATCCTCGCCGGCGCGCCGATGCTTCCCCTTTCCGGCCTCGCGCTGCCGGCCCTGCTGACGGGTTGCGGCGGCGACGACAATCCCGCGTCGACGCCGGCCCCGGTCGCCGCTGCATACACGTCGGCGACGTTCTCGGCGATGGCCGCCCCGACGCTCGACAACGCGGCCGCGATGGCCACGACGACGGTCGGCTCGACGCTGTCGGTGTCGTTCTCGGACGGCTCGGCGCGCAACTTCAAGCTCGCGTACCGGCCGTTCTTCGTGACGGGCGACCTGGTGCCGGACGGCAAGGGCGGCACGACGCTCGCGGGCGGCTACTACGACATCAACAACCAGCCGATCATCGATCGCTCGGTGGCCGGCAAGGAGCGGCAGTTCTATTCCGACTGCCCGGACGGCAGCTCGCTGCTGACGCTGAAGAACGCGAACGTGCCCGGCGTGAAGGGCAACACGGTGTTCGCCGTCGTGCAGTTCGAATACACGACGCGCGACCAGGCGAGCGCGTCGCAATACGGCCAGTTGCCGTCGCCGATCGCGGTGATCACGCTCGATCAGGATCCGGCCAACGGCGCGCTGAAGGTCGTCAAGTACCACAACGTCGACACGTCGAAGGCGCACGGCCTGTGGATCACGTGCGGCGCGAGCCTGTCGCCGTGGGGCACGCACCTGTCGAGCGAGGAGTACGAGCCGGATGCGACGAAGGTCGCGACCGACGCGCAGTTCAAGGCGTTCAGCAAGAACACGTTCGGCGACGAGACGAAGGCGAACCCCTACCACTACGGCCACCTGCCCGAGATCACCGTGAATCCGGACGGCACGGGCACCGTGAAGAAGCACTACTGCCTCGGCCGCATCTCGCACGAGCTGATCCAGGTGATGCCGGACCAGCGCACCGTGATGATGGGTGACGACGCCACCAACGGCGGCCTGTTCATGTTCGTCGCCGACAAGGCGGCCGACCTGTCCGCCGGCACGCTGTACGTCGCGAAGTGGACGCAGACGTCGTCGGCCGGCGCGGGCACCGCGACGCTCACGTGGATCAAGATCGGCCACGCAACCAGCAGCGAGATCGAAGCGCTCGCGAACACGCTGAAGGCGTCGGACATCATGGACCTGACGACCACCGACCCGAACGATGCGAGCTACACGAAGATCCACTTCGGCGGCAAGTTCAACTGGATGCGCGTGAAGCCGGGGATGGAAAAGGCGGCCGCATTCCTCGAGACACACCGCTACGCGGCGCTGCTCGGCGGCAGCATGGGCTTCACGAAGCTCGAAGGCACGACCGTGAACGCGAAGGACAAGATCGTCTACACGGCGATGTCGCGGATCGAGACGTCGATGGTCAAGGGCAATGCGGTGTCGCGCGACGTCGCGGTCGACAAGAAGATCGCCGCGGGCGCCGTCTATGCACTGAACCTGAAGGGCAGCCAGCGCGACACGACGGGCAGCGCGATCGACAGCGAATGGGTGCCGGTCGACATGGGCGCGCCGGCCGCGCTCGTCGGCGAGGATCTCGCCGCGGCCGACGGGCTCGGCAACCTCGCGAACCCGGACAAGATCGCGAACCCGGACAACCTGAAGTTCTCCGAAAAGCTGCGCACGCTCTTCATCGGCGAAGACTCGGGCATGCACGTGAACAACTTCCTGTGGGCCTACAACGTCGACACGAAGTCGCTGGCACGCGTGCTGTCGTGCCCGGCCGGCGCCGAATCGACGGGCCTGCATGCGGTCGACGAGATCAACGGCTGGACGTACATCATGAGCAACTTCCAGCACGCGGGCGACTGGGAATCGCCGCTGCACGACAAGGTCAAGCCGACGCTCGATCCGCTCGTGCGCACGAACTTCAAGGACCGCTTCGGCGCCAGCGTCGGCTACCTGACGGCCGAGCAGACCAGCATCAAGCTCGCGAAGGCCTGACCGGGTCACGCGAGGAGGTCCGCCCCCTGGTGGGCCCCTTTCTTCATCACCGTTCATTCGTCGGCGCTCCACGCCGTTTGATGCGCGATGCCCAGTGCGGGCATCGCGCTTTTTTTTGCGCACGCGAAGCACGCAAGGCGCGCGCGCAAACAGACGCTGCCCGCGTTCAAACGGGAGGTTTCGACGATCGGGGGATAATACGGGCCTGACGCGTCCGGGCGGACGGGCAGAAAGACAGGCAAAAAAAAGCGCCACGGAGACCGTGGCGCTAAAAAAGTTCTAGCCATTCCGAGGGCCGTGCTAGAACCTGAGAGACTGCGCGAAACATCGTTGCCGGTTAAACTCTTGAAACGATGTTTCGAAAACGTGAGACATTCTTTCCGTTTCCGCCCGACAAGTCAAGCGGTATTTGCACCGGTTCATGCACTTTCTGGCAACGCTCATTTGAGCGTTTTCCTAATAAACCAAGGGTGAACCCGTAAAATCTCATCCAATGACCGGTTCGCCCGCAGAACATGCATCCTTTGACAATAGTCCTACAATACCAACAAAATTGAAATCGAGTTTCGGAATTAGAGAGAATCCCTCGTGTCGACAACTGTAACCCCTCCCGCGTCGCGGGACCGTGAATCGTCGCCCGACGAGATCACCGCCCTTGCCCGCGGCCTCGCCGTGCTGCGCCGCATCGCGGCGGCCGACGCGCCGGTCAGCAACCGCGAGCTGACCGAACTGACCGGCATCCCGAAGCCGACCGTCTCGCGCATCACCGCGACGCTCGTCAGCGCCGGCTTCCTGTTCCAGTTGCCCGACAGCGAGCGCTTCGTGCTCACCGCGTCGGTGCTCGAACTGAGCCACGGCTTCCTGCGCAACTTCGACATCCGCGCGCGTTCGCGGCCGTTCATGATCGAGCTGGCCGAACGCACGTCGCTGTCCGTGCACCTCGCGGTGCGCGACCGGCTCGACATGGTCGCGATCGACGTGATCCGTCCGCGTTCGGCCGTACTCGTCACGCGCCTCGAAATCGGCTCGCGGATGGACATCGCGCGCACCGCCGTCGGCCGCGCGTATCTCGCCGCACTCGAGGACGACGAACGCCGCCAGTTGCTCGAGTCGCTGCGCACCACGGCGGGCGACGACTGGCCGCATGTGTCGGCCCGCCTGACCCCCGCGCTGGACGACGCGATGCGCGACGGCCACGCGATCGCGATCGGCGAATGGCGCGAAGGCCTGAATGCGGTCGCGGCCGGTTTCGTCGGTCCGTCGGGCCAGCGCTATTCGGTGAATTGCGGTGGCGCGTCGCACCAGTGCCCGCCCGAATGGCTGCACGAACACGTGGTGCCCGCACTGCATGAATGTATCGCGAAAATCACCCGCGAGATCGGCGGCGCACCGGCCCGTCGCATCAGCGTGTAATCGTTTCGTCATCGCACTGTCGCGTTCTGTAACGACCGTAACCCGTTGAAAGATAGGCCACTGGACTGTAACGGGGACGGGACGTAGGATCATGCCCATCGTCGCGCCGCACTCGCGGTGCGCACCGCTCTTTTCCCGCGCAGACCGGCGGGGGCCCGGACCGAGCCGGGCGCCTCCCCCGGCACCGCTTGCCCACGCGCAGCCCGGCAGCCCGATTTCCGGCCCGCCGCGCCGTCTTCCTGACAGATCACGATGGATAACGAACAAAAGCCCACGCCTCCTTCGAAAGACCCCGCGTCCCCCGCCGCGCGGCGCCCGCGCCGCACGCTGATGGCCGGCGCACTCGCGGTCGTCGTCATCGGCGGCTTGCTGTGGTGGCATCCGTGGAACCGCACGCCGGCAGCCGGCAGTGGTGCGAGCGGTGCGGGTGCAAGCGCCGCCGGTGGTGCCGGCGGCCACCGCGGCCGTGGCGGCCCCGCCGCGATGGCGAACGTTCCGCAGCCCGTGCAGGTCGCGACCGCGACCCAGGGCGAAATGCCGATCGTGCTGTCCGCGCTCGGCACCGTCACGCCGCTCGCGAACGTGACGGTCAAGACCCAGCTGTCCGGCTACCTGCAGTCGGTCGCGTTCCAGGAAGGCCAGATCGTCAAGAAGGGCGACCTGCTCGCGCAGATCGACCCGCGCCCGTACCAGGTCGCGCTCGAGAACGCCGAAGGCACGCACGCGCGCGACTCGGCGCTGCTCGCAACCGCCCGCCTCGACCTGAAGCGCTACCAGACGCTGCTGTCGCAGGACTCGATCGCGTCGCAGACCGTCGATACGCAGGCCTCCCTCGTCAAGCAATACGAAGGCGCGGTGAAGACCGACCAGGCCGCGATCGATTCCGCGAAGCTGAACCTCACGTATGCGCGCATCACTGCGCCGGTGTCGGGCCGCGTCGGCCTGCGCCAGGTCGACCCCGGCAACTACGTGACGCCGGGCGATACCAACGGCCTCGTCGTGATCACGCAACTGCAGCCGATGAGCGTGATCTTCACGACGTCGGAAGACAACCTGCCGCAGATCCTCAAGCAGGTGAACGCGGGCCAGAAACTGTCGGTCACCGCGTACAACCGCAACAACACGGTGCCGCTCGAGACGGGCTCGCTCGCGACGCTCGACAACCAGATCGACACGAGCACGGGCACGGTCAAGCTGCGCGCGAACTTCGATAACAAGGAAGGCATGCTGTTCCCGAATCAGTTCGTGAACACGCGCCTGCTCGTCGACGTGCTGCGCAACGCGACGATCGTGCCGACCTCGGCCGTGCTGACCGGCTCGATCGGCCAGTTCGTCTACGTCGTGAAACCCGACAACACGGTGACCGTGCGCAAGGTCACGATCGGCCCGGTCGACGGCGAACGCACGAGCATCGTCAGCGGCGTGTCGCTCGGCGAGCGCGTGGTGACCGACGGCTCCGACCGCCTGCGCGAAGGCGCGAAGATCTCGATCCCGGCCGACAAGCCGAAAGGCGCGTCGGGCGCGCGCGGCGCCGCTGCGGCGTCGGGCGCATCGGATGCCGGCGGCCATCGCGGCGGACACAAGCACGGCGCGTCGCAGGCAGCGGCCCCCGCGGCCCAGTAACGCGCGGGCCGCTCGATGAATCCATCCCGCCTCTTCATTCTCCGGCCGGTCGGCACCGCCCTCCTGATGGCGGCGATCATGCTGGCCGGTCTCGTCGCGCTGCGCTTCCTGCCGCTCGCCGCGCTGCCGGAAGTCGACTATCCGACGATCCAGGTCCAGACCTTCTACCCGGGCGCGAGCCCGGAGGTGATGACCTCGTCGGTCACCGCGCCGCTCGAACGTCAGTTCGGGCAGATGCCGTCGCTGAACCAGATGTCGTCGCAGAGTTCGGCGGGCTCGTCCGTGATCACGCTGCAGTTCTCGCTCGACCTGCCGCTCGACATCGCCGAACAGGAAGTGCAGGCCGCGATCAACGCGGCCGGCAACCTGCTGCCGTCCGACCTCCCTGCCCCGCCGATCTACGCGAAGGTCAACCCGGCCGATGCGCCGGTGCTGACGCTCGCCGTCAAGTCGAAGACGCTGCCGCTCACGCAGGTGCAGGATCTCGCCGACACGCGCCTCGCGATGAAGATCTCGCAGGTCGCGGGCGTCGGTCTCGTCAGCCTGTCGGGCGGCAACCGCCCGGCCGTGCGGATCCAGGCGAACCCGACCGCGCTCGCGAAGTACGGGATGAACCTCGACGACCTGCGCACGACGATCTCGAACCTGAACGTGAACACGCCGAAGGGCAACTTCGACGGCCCGACGCGCGCGTACACGATCAACGCGAACGACCAGCTGACGAGCGCCGACCAGTACAACAGCGCGGTCGTCGCCTACAAGAACGGCCGCCCGGTGATGCTCACCGACGTTGCAACGGTCGTCGCCGGCTCGGAGAACACCAAGCTCGGCGCGTGGGTGAATGCCGACCCCGCGATCATCCTGAACGTGCAGCGCCAGCCGGGCGCGAACGTGATCGCGACCGTCGACGCGATCAAGGCGCAATTGCCGAAGCTGCAGGAAACGCTGCCGGCCGCGCTCGACGTGGAGATCGTCACCGACCGCACGACGATGATCCGCGCCGCCGTGCGCGACGTGCAGTTCGAACTGATGCTCGCGGTCGCGCTGGTCGTGCTCGTGATGTACCTGTTCCTCGCGAACGTCTACGCGACGATCATCCCGAGCCTGTCGGTGCCGCTGTCGCTGATCGGCACGCTCGCGGTGATGTACATGGCCGGCTTCTCGCTGAACAACCTGTCGCTGATGGCGCTCACCATCGCGACCGGCTTCGTCGTCGACGACGCGATCGTGATGATCGAGAACATCGCGCGCTACGTGGAGGAAGGCGAGACGGGGCTCGAGGCCGCGCTGAAGGGCTCGAGGCAGATCGGCTTCACGATCATCTCGCTGACGGTGTCGCTGATCGCGGTGCTGATCCCGCTGCTGTTCATGGGCGACGTGGTCGGGCGCCTGTTCCATGAATTCGCGATCACGCTCGCGGTGACGATCGTGATCTCGGCGATCGTGTCGCTCACGCTCGTGCCGATGATGTGCGCGAAGCTGCTGCGCCATTCGCCGCCGCCCGAGAGCCATCGCTTCGAGGCGCGCGTGCACCGGGCGATCGACTGGGTGATCGCGCGCTACGCGGTCGCGCTCGAATGGGTGCTGAACCGCCAGCGCTCGACGCTCGTCGTCGCGCTGCTGACGCTCGCGCTGACCGGCCTGCTGTACGTCTACGTGCCGAAGGGTTTCTTCCCCGCGCAGGATACCGGCGTGATCCAGGCGATCACGCAGGCGCCGCAGTCGATCTCGTACGGCGCGATGGCGGAGCGCCAGCAGGCGCTCGCGGCCGAAATCCTGAAGGATCCGAACGTCGAGAGCCTCACGTCGTTCATCGGCGTCGACGGCAGCAACATCACGCTGAACAGCGGCCGGATGCTGATCAACCTGAAGGCGCGCGACGAACGCTCCGAGTCGGCCGCGCAGATCATCCGCGACCTGCAGCACCGCGTCGCGAACATCACCGGCATCTCGCTGTTCATGCAGTCGGTGCAGGACCTGACGATCGACTCGACCGTCAGCCCGACGCAGTACCAGTTCATGCTGACGAGCCCGAACTCGGAGGAATTCGCGACCTGGGTGCCGAAGCTCGTGGCCCGGCTGCAGCAGGAGCCGTCGCTCGCCGACGTCGCGACCGACCTTCAAAGCAACGGCCAGTCGGTCTACATCGAGATCGACCGCCCGAGCGCCGCGCGCTTCGGCATCACGCCGGCGACCGTCGACAACGCGCTGTACGACGCGTTCGGCCAGCGCATCGTGTCGACGATCTTCACGCAGTCGAACCAGTACCGCGTGATTCTCGAGTCCGAGCCGAAGGACCAGCACTACGCGCAATCGCTGAACGACATCTACCTGCCGTCGGCGGGCGGCGGCCAGGTGCCGCTGGCTTCGATCGCGTCGTTCCACGAGCGGCCGTCGCCGCTCTTGGTCGCGCACCTGTCGCAGTTCCCGTCGACCACCATCTCGTTCAACCTCGCGCCGGGCGCGTCGCTCGGCGAGGCGGTCAAGGCGATCGACGCCGCCGAGAAGGACATCGGGCTGCCCGCGTCGTTCCAGACGCGCTTCCAGGGCGCGGCGCTCGCGTTCCAGGCATCGCTGTCGAACCAGCTGTTCCTGATCCTCGCCGCCGTCGTCACGATGTACATCGTGCTCGGCGTGCTGTACGAGAGCTACATCCACCCGATCACGATCCTGTCGACGCTGCCGTCGGCCGGCGTCGGCGCGCTGCTCGCGCTGATGATCACCGGGCACGACCTCGACATCATCGGGATCATCGGCATCGTGCTGCTGATCGGCATCGTGAAGAAGAACGCGATCATGATGATCGACTTCGCGCTCGAGGCCGAGCGCGTCGAAGGCAAACCGCCGCGCGAGGCGATCTACCAGGCGTGCCTGCTGCGCTTCCGGCCGATCCTGATGACGACGCTCGCCGCGCTGCTCGGCGCGGTGCCGCTGATCGTCGGCTCCGGCGCGGGCTCGGAGCTGCGCCAGCCGCTCGGGATCGCGATCGCCGGCGGCCTGATCGTGTCGCAGGTGCTGACGCTGTTCACGACGCCCGTGATCTACCTCGGCTTCGACTCGCTCGCGCGCCGCGTGCGCGGCTGGTTCGAACGCCACGGCCCGCAAGCCGGCCCGCGCACGGATGCGTAGCAAGCAATGAACCTGTCACGCCCCTTCATCACCCGCCCCGTCGCGACGACGCTGCTCGCGATCGGCGTCGCGCTCGCGGGCCTGTTCGCGTTCGTCAAGCTGCCGGTGTCGCCGCTGCCGCAGGTCGACTTCCCGACCATCTCGGTGCAGGCGTCGCTGCCCGGCGCGAGCCCGGAAACGGTCGCGACCAGCGTGACGAGCCCGCTCGAGCGGCACCTCGGCTCGATCGCCGACGTGTCCGAAATGACGTCGACGAGCACGGTCGGCAACGCGCGGATCATCCTGCAGTTCGGGCTGAACCGCGACATCGACGGCGCCGCGCGCGACGTGCAGGCCGCGATCAACGCGGCGCGCGCCGACCTGCCCGCCGCGCTGAAGAGCAACCCGACCTACCGCAAGGTCAACCCGGCCGATTCGCCGATCATGATCGTGTCGCTGACGTCCGAGACCTCGTCGCCCGCGAAGCTGTACGACTCCGCGTCGACGGTGCTGCAGCAGTCGCTGTCGCAGATCGACGGGATCGGCCAGGTGACGGTGAGCGGCTCCGCGAACCCGGCCGTGCGCGTCGAGCTCGAACCGCAGGCGCTGTTCCACTACGGGATCGGCCTCGAGGACGTGCGCGCGGCGCTGGCCTCCGCGAACGCCAACGCGCCGAAGGGCGCGATCGAGTTCGGCCCGCGGCACTACCAGCTCTATACGAACGACCAGGCATCCCAGGCGTCGCAATACCGCGACCTCGTCGTGGCCTACCGCAACGGCTCGGCCGTGCGGCTGTCCGACCTGTCGGACGTCGTCGATTCGGTCGAGGATCTCCGCAACCTCGGCCTGTCGAACGGCAAGCGCGCGGTGCTCGTGATCCTCTACCGCTCGCCCGGCGCGAACATCATCGACACGATCGACCGCGTGCGCGCGGCGCTGCCGCAGCTCACCGCGTCGTTGCCGGCCGACATCACCGTCACGCCCGTGCTCGACCGCTCGACCACGATTCGCGCGTCGCTGAAGGACACCGAGCACACGCTGCTGATCGCGGTCAGCCTCGTCGTGATGGTCGTGTTCCTGTTCCTGCGCAACTGGCGCGCCACGCTGATCCCGAGCGTCGCGGTGCCGATCTCGATCATCGGCACGTTCGGCGCGATGTACCTGCTCGGCTTCTCGATCGACAACCTGTCGCTGATGGCGCTGATCGTCGCGACCGGCTTCGTCGTCGACGATGCGATCGTCGTGCTCGAGAACATCTCGCGGCACATCGAGAACGGCAAGTCGCGCATGCAGGCCGCGTTCGACGGCGCGCGCGAGGTCGGCTTCACGGTGTTGTCGATGAGCATTTCGCTCGTCGCGGTGTTCCTGCCGATCCTGCTGATGGGCGGCATCGTCGGGCGGCTGTTCCGCGAGTTCGCACTGACGCTGTCGCTCGCGATCGCCGTCTCGCTCGCGGTGTCGCTCACGGTCACGCCGATGATGTGTGCGCGCCTGCTGCCCGAGTCGCACGACCCGCAAAACGAAGGCCGCTTCGGGCGTTTCCTGGAACGCTGTTTCAGCCGCATGCAGCGCGGCTACGAGCGCTCGCTGTCGTGGGCGCTGCGCCGGCCGCTCCTGATCCTGCTGACGCTGTTCGCGACGATCGGGCTGAACGTCTACCTGTACATCGTCGTGCCGAAGGGTTTCTTCCCGCAGCAGGACACCGGGCTGATGATCGGCGGCATCCGGGCCGACCAGTCGACGTCGTTCCAGGCGATGAAGCTGAAGTTCTCCGAGATGATGCGCATCGTGCAGGGCAACCCGAACGTGAAGAGCGTCGCGGGCTTCACCGGCGGCACGCAGACCAACTCGGGCTTCATGTTCGTCACGCTGAAGGATCGCACCGAGCGCAAGCTGTCGGCCGACCAGGTGATCCAGCAACTGCGGGTCCCGCTGTCGGATGTCGCCGGCGCGAGCACGTTCCTGCAGGCGGCGCAGGACATTCGCGTCGGGGGCCGGCAGAGCAACGCGCAGTACCAGTTCACGCTGCTCGGCGATTCGAGCGCCGACCTGTACAAGTGGGGGCCGATCCTGACCGAGGCGCTGCAGAAGCGCCCCGAGCTGACCGACGTGAACTCCGACCAGCAGCAAGGCGGCATGGAAGCCATGGTGACGATCGACCGGGCGACGGCCGCGCGGTTCGGCATCAAGCCCGCGCAGATCGACAATACGCTGTACGACGCATTCGGCCAGCGCCAGGTCTCGACGATCTACAACCCGCTGAACCAGTACCACGTCGTGATGGAAGTCGCGCCGAAGTACTGGCAGAGCCCCGAGATGCTGAACCAGGTGTGGGTCAGCACGTCGGGCGGCAGCGCGAACGGCTCGCAGACCACCAACGCGGCGGCCGGCACCTACGTCGCGACCTCCGCCGGCACGTCGAGCGCCGGCACGGCCACGCAGAGCGCCGCGGCGATCGCGTCCGACTCCGCGCGCAACCAGGCGCTCAACTCGATCGCCGCGAGCGGCAAGTCGAGCGCGTCGTCGGGTGCGTCGGTATCGACGTCGAAGTCGACGATGATCCCGCTGTCGGCGATCGCGACGTTCGGGCCGAGCACGACGCCGCTGTCGGTCAACCACCAGGGGCTGTTCGTCGCGACGACGATCTCGTTCAACCTGCCGCCCGGCGTGTCGCTGTCACAGGCGACGCAGGTGATCTACCAGACGATGGCGCAGGTCGGCGTCCCGCCGACCATCGTCGGCAGCTTCCAGGGCACCGCGCAGGCGTTCCAGCAGTCGATGAACGACCAGCCGATCCTGATCCTCGCGGCGCTGCTGGCCGTCTATATCGTGCTCGGGATCCTGTACGAGAGCTACATCCACCCGATCACGATCCTGTCGACGCTGCCGTCGGCCGGCGTCGGCGCGCTGCTCGCGCTGCTGCTGTTCAAGACCGAGTTCAGCATCATCGCGCTGATCGGCGTGATCCTGCTGATCGGGATCGTGAAGAAGAACGCGATCATGATGGTCGACTTCGCGATCGACCAGACGCGCAACAACCAGAAGTCGTCGTTCGACGCGATCCACGAGGCGTGCCTGCTGCGCTTCCGCCCGATCATGATGACGACGATGGCCGCGCTGCTCGGCGCGCTGCCGCTCGCGTTCGGCCACGGCGACGGCGCCGAGCTGCGCGCGCCGCTCGGGATCGCGATCGCCGGCGGCCTGATCGTGTCGCAGGTGCTGACGCTCTATACGACGCCGGTCGTCTACCTGTACATGGACCGCTTCCGCGTGTGGGCCGAGAAGCGGCGCAACCGCCGCGGGAATAACGGCGGGCCGGCCGTCGCCGGGGAGTGATGAAGCGGCCGCCTCGTGCGGCCGTTTTTTTGCGCTTGAACCGCGGCGACGATCGGCTATCGTGTGTCCATGCCCACCGCCGTCCCCTTCCCGGGAACCCGCCATGAACGTCCAGCTCAACCACACGATCGTCTGGTGCCGCGACAAGCGCGCGTCGAGCCGCTTCCTCACCGAGCTGCTGGAATTGCCGCCGCCGACGCCGTTCGGCGCGATGCTGGTCGTCCCGCTCGGCAACGGCGTGTCGCTCGATTTTTATGAACGGTCGGGAGAGATCGCGTCGCAGCATTACGCGTTCCTGCTCGACGAAGCAGGCTTCGATCGCGTGCTCGCGCGCATTCGCGAGCGCGGGCTGCCGCACTGGGCCGACCCGGCGAAGCAGCAACCCGATGACATCTACCGCCACAACGGCGGCCGAGGCGTGTACTTCGACGATCCGGACGGCCACTTCCTCGAAGTGATGACGCAGCCTTATGCGCTGAACGGCTAGTTCGACGGGCCGGCATTGCACCGGCCGGCCCCATGGCGCGGCTGCCGCCCCGCCCGGGACGGCATCCGGCCGACCGGGTTACTCGGCAGCGTCCGCCGCCGTCTTGCGCGGACGACGCGCGCGCGGGGCGGCCTTGCGGGCCGGCCTCTTCGGCTT
>NZ_JAAGPC010000172.1:0-18127 GCF_017104595.1 Burkholderia sp. Tr-20390
CCTGCATCGGCTTCCTTCAGCACCCCGATAATCTGCTCTTCACTGAACCGCGATTTCTTCATGACAAGGTTTCTCCTGCGGCCTTGCCACTAACTTTACAGTGGGATACTTCAGAGGGGAAAGGTCAACGCCGACCAGGATCGAATTCGCGCGAATGTCGTAACGCCCCTCCTCGCGTGCCAGCCCCTTGACCAGCGCCTCGTTCGCCGCCTTCGGCGCGACCGACAGCCCGTCGCGATCCGGCCAGCGCAGATGCCCGGCCGAGCCTAGCGTCACGAACGATCCGCCGCCCGACGCACGAAAGTGCGGCAACGCAGCCTTCGCCGCCACGAAGAAGCCGACCGTCTCGACGTCGATCGCGCGGCGCCAGTCGTCGTGCGTCATGTCGCCGATGTGACGCTGGTTCACGAACGGCCCGGCCGCCCAGACGACCGTGTGCACGCGGCCATGCGCGCCGCTCGCGGCCGCGAGCGCGGCCTCGACCTGTGCAGGATCGGTCACGTCCACGCAGTGCGTGGTGGCCGCGACGCCTTCGCCGCGAATCTCGCGCGCGACGCGCTCGGCCACGTCGGCCTTGCTCCGGTAGCCCACCGCGACCGGCACGCCGGCACGCGCAAACTCGAGCGCGACACCCTGCCCGATCCCGCCGCTGCCGCCGAACACCAGCACCGCGCCCTGCGGAAACCCGTTGTCGTTCATGCGTTCATCCCGTTCGTGTGTCGCGGCGGCGCTCAGGCCGCCGCGTCGATCCCCGCCCGCAGGCGGTACTTCAGCACCTTGCCGGCCGCGCTCGTCGGCAGTTGCTCGACGAACGTGAAATGCCGCGGCACCTTGTAGTTCGCCATGTTGCGGCGCGCCCAGTCGTTCAGTTCGTCGGCGTCGGCATGCGCGCCCGGCCGCAGCACGACATACGCATGCCCGACTTCGCCGAGCCGCGTATCGGGCACGCCGACCAGCGCGACCTGCGCGATCGCCGGATGCGCGGCGAGCAGCCGCTCGATCTCGGCCGGATAGCAGTTGAAGCCACCGACGATGAACATGTCCTTGATGCGATCGGTGATCTTCAGGTTGCCGTTCGCATCGACGCAGCCGAGATCGCCCGTATGCAGCCAGCCGTCCGCATCGACGGTCTCGCGCGTCGCGTCCGGCTGGTTGAAGTAGCCGCGCATCACGTTGTAGCCGCGCACCCAGATTTCGCCGGTCTCGTCCGGCCCGAGCGGCTCACCGCCCGGCCCCGCGATGCGCAGTTCGATATCCGGCATCGGGCGCCCCGACGTATAGGCAACGGTTTGCGCATCGTCGCCCTGACGGCACAGCGTCGCGAAGCCACACGATTCGGTCAGCCCGTAGCCGGTCAGCACCGTCTCGAAGCCGAGCTCCGCGCGCATCCGCTCGATCAGGCGCGGCGCGATCGCCGCCGCGCCCGTCACCGCGATCCGCAGCGACGACAGGTCGCGTGTCGCGCGATCGGGTGCGTCGAGCAGCGCGTAGTACAGCGTCGGCGGGCCGGGCAGCACCGAGACGCGATCGTCGGCGACGCGCCGCAGCACGTCGGCCGGCTGGAACACGAGATGCGGCAGCACGGTCGCGCCGCTCGACAGCGCGGCGAGCCAGCCGGCCTTGTAGCCGAACGTGTGGAAGAACGGATTGACGATCAGGTAGCGGTCGTCGGCACGCACGCCGGCGATCGCCGCCCACGCCTGCGCGGCGCGCAGGTTCTGGCCGTGCGCGGTCATCACGCCCTTCGGGCGGCCCGTCGTGCCGGACGTGAACATCAGGTCCATCACGGTGTCCGGCGTGACCTGCGCCTCGCGTTCGCGCACCGCGGCCAGCGGCACTTCGGCGCCGCGTGCGAGGAACGCGTTCCAGGTCTCGTCGCGCGCGCCTGAAGGCGGCTCGCCGTCGAACACGACGACGCGCTCGAGCGTCGCGGGCCGGTGCGGCGCGAGCATCGCCGGATAGGATTCGCCGAGGAAGGTGCCGCAGCAGAACAGCAGCCGTGCGCCGCCGTCGTGCAGGATGCCGCCCACCTCCATCCCCTTCATCCGCGTATTGACCGGCACGAGGATCGCACCGACGGAGTGGATCGCCAGCGCCGCGACGATCCAGTGCGGCAGGTTCGGCGCCCACACCGCGACGCGGTCGCCGGCCGCGATGCCGCTCGCGAGCAGTGCGCGGGCCGCGTCGACGCGCGCCGCGTCGAGTTCCGCGTAGGTCAGCCGGCCATGCTCCGACTCGATCGCCGGATGCGCGCCGTGGCGCGCGGCTGCCCGGGCGATCAGCGCGGGCGTGGTCAGGATTTCATTGTCCATCGTCTTAGATCAGGGTGGCCGTGCGCGCCGCCGGCGCGCGACGGCTCAGTCGGGAAACACCACGCGCAGCGCGTCGCTCGCGGGCCGTGCGCAACAGGCGAGCGTCCAGCCGGCCGCGATCTCGTCGTCGTCGAGCACGTGGTTGCTGTCGAGCGCGACTTCGCCGCGCTCGATCCGGCACATGCACGCGCCGCATTGCCCCATCCGGCAGGAATTCGGCGCCGGCACGCCCGCGCGCAGCATCGCGTCGAGCAGCGTTTCGCCGGGGGCGCTGTCGAACGCGAACGCGTCGCCGTCGAGCACCGTTTCGATCGACGCGCCATCGCCGGATGCCGAGACCGCCGATGCGACAGTTGACGCCGTCGTATCAGCCGACGCCGGCGCCTGCGCCGGCGCATCGGGCAGCGAAGCAAAACGCTCGACATGGACCCGCGAACGCGGCAACCCGAGGCCGAGCATCGCGGCCAGCGCGTTCTCCATGAACAGCGCGGGCCCGCAGATGAACGTCTCCTGCTGGCTGAACGGCCGCGCGAGTTCCTCGAGATGGCGCTGCTGCGGAACGCCCTGCACGCTGTCGAGCCAGTGGATCACGCGCACGCGGCCCGGATGGCGCTGCGCGAGCTGCTGCAGTTCGGCGCGGAAAATCACCGAGCGTTCGTCGCGGTTCGCGTAGATCAGCGTCAGCATCCCGCGTCCGTGCACGAGCGCCGATTTCAGGATCGACAGCACCGGCGTGATGCCGCTGCCGCCCGCGAACAGCAGCAGGTCGCCGTCGAGCGTGCGCGGCGTGAACACGCCGGCCGGCGGCAGCACGTCGAGCGCATCGCCCGCCTTCACGCGGTCGCACAGCCAGTTCGACGCGCGGCCGTCGCGCACGCGCTTGACGGTGATCTTCGGCGCGGCGTCGATGCCGGGCGCGCTCGACAGCGAATAGCAGCGCGCGACGGTCGCGTCCGCGCACGGCACGTTCAGCGTCAGGAACTGGCCGGGCCGGTACGCGAAGGCGTCGCGCAGCGCGGCCGGCACGTCGAACACGAACGAGCACGCGTCGTCGCTTTCGGCAATCACGTCGGCCACGGTCAGCCGATGGAAGCGCGAATCGCTCATGGCCGGCTCCTCACGTCACGCGGCCGCACGGGCCACCGGCGCGCCGGGCGTCGTGTAGGCGCCGTCGAGATAGACGAGCGGATCGACGTCGCCGCTCATCAGCACCTCGCGGATACGCCCGATGAACACCGTGTGCGTGCCGTATTCGAAGCGGCCGTCCTGCTCGCACACGAGGCTCGCCTGCGCGTCGCGCAGATACGGCACGCCGAGCGCCGACGTGTGCCAGTCGCCGGTCGTGAAGCGCGCCTCGCCCTTCAGGCGGCCGCTACAGTCGATCGCGATGCCTTCGTGCGCCGCCGACAACACGTTCACGCAAAACCCGGCGCCCGCGTCGAGCGGCGGATACAGCGATGCACTACGGTTGATGCAGATCAGCAGCGACGGCGGATCGGTCGACAGCGAATCGACCGCCGTCGCGGACATCGAGTAGCGCCGGCCGTCGTGCGCGCTGCTGATGACCGTGACGGAGCGCGCGAGGCGGCGCATCGCGAGCAGCATGTCGGTGCGCAGCGGATGGGTGGTGAGATCGCTCATCATTGGACTCCGTCAAGTTCAGTCGTGGAAGGCCGGGCGGGCTGCCCGCCGGCGTCGGCCGCGCGAGCAGCCAGGTGGTCGGCGGCGAGATACCCGAAGGTCATCGCCGGACCGAGCGTCGAGCCCGCGCCGGGGTAGCTCGCGCCCATCATCGAGGCGCTGGTGTTGCCGATGGCATAGAGGCCGTCGATCGGCTCGCCGTCGGCGCGCAGCACGCGGGCGTGCACGTCGGTGACGAGCCCGCCCTTCGTGCCGATGTCGCCCGCGTCGATCCGCACCGCGTAGAACGGCGCCTGGTCGACCGGCCCGAGGCACGGGTTCGGTTTGTTCCGCGGATCGCCGTAGTACGTGTCGAACAGGTTGTCGCCCTTGCCGAACGCCTCGTCGATCCCGGTTGCCGCATAACGCGCCATGTCGCGCAACGTGTCGTGCAGGCCGGCCGCATCGACGCCGATGCGCGCGGCGAGCGCGTCGATCGTGTCGGCCTTCACGATCACGTCGCGGAACGCGGCCGGAATCCGTGAATCGGGCATCATCGACGCCGGCATGATCGGCCCGCACGGATACTTGCGGCGAAACCGCGCGTCGAACACCATCCACGCCGGCACGTTCGCGCCGGTGCGCGCATGGTCGCGATACATCGCCGGCACGAATTCGGAATACGGCGCGGCTTCGTTGACGAAGCGCTTGCCGAGGCGGTTCACGATCACGCAGCCCGGCAGGTTGCGCTCGACGAACAGCGCGCGCTGCTTCTCCTCGCCGGCGACACCGACCGTCGGCGCGCCCCACACGTGCGTCATCAACGCCAGCGCGCCGCCGAGCCGGTGGCCTTCGGCGATCGCGTCGCCGGTGTTGGCCGGCGGCGTCGCGCTCCACTGCGCCTGCGTCGGCTGCGGCAGGTAGCGTTCACGCATCGGCTGGTTGCGCTCGAAGCCGCCCGCGCCGAGGATCACGCCACGCCGCGCGGTGATCGTCACCGGCTGCCCGCAGCGCTGCGCGCGCACGCCCGTCACGCGGCCGTCGACGTCGAGCAGGTCGCGCATCGGCGTATCGAGCCACACGGGTACGTTGCGGTCGAGCAGCGCGCGGCGCAGCCCGCCGATCAGCGCGTTGCCGAGCGTCAGGCGCCGGTCGCGCCGCGTGCGGCGGCGCATCCCGATATCGAGCCAGTAACGGCCGAACTGCGCGATCGCGAGCTTCATGAAGCCGGGCCCGCGCGAGAACAGCGTGTGCGCCTCCTTCGACGTCACGGCCACGCGCCCGCCGATCAGCGTGCCGGGCGACGCCGGCCGCAGCCGGTCGAGTTCGTCGCCGAGCAGCCCGCCGTCGAACGGCATTGGATCGAGCGCGCGGTAGCCCGGCATCGCGCCCGGCACCTTCTGGAAATAGTCCGCGTATTTCGGCAGCGACTGGTAACGCACCGGCGTCTTCGTTTCCAGGTAGCGCAGCATCTCCGGCGCGCGGTCGAGATAGGTGTCGATCTTCTCGGGCGTCGATTCGCCGGCCACGCAGGCTTCGATATAGCCGCGCGCGGCCTCGCGCGAATCGGTCGCGCCGAGCTCGGCGATATGGTGGTTGCACGGCACCCAGATGCCGCCGCCCGACACGGCCGACGTGCCGCCGTACAGCGCCGCCTTCTCGATCACGACGACGGACAGGCCGCGGTCGGCCGCGCGGCACGCGGCGAGCAGCGCGCCCGCGCCCGAACCGACGACCACCACGTCGAACACGTATTGCGGTGCTTGCGGGTCGTTCATCGCGGCCTCGTCAGATGAAGAAGTCGGTGTTCTCGCGGCCGAGCATCACGGCGCCGAGGTTCTGGCCGAAGCGGTCCACGTTGTTCGCGTAGTGCGCGCGGGCCGCGTGCAGGTCGAGGAAGCGGCGCACCAGCGGATTGCGGTGATAGATGCCATTGCCGCCCGCGTAGCGCAGCAGCGCGTTCGCGGCCTGCGCGCAGCGCTCGGCGACCTGCGCGGACTGGTAGCGGAAATGCACGCGGCGCTCGATCGACACGGCCGGGCCGCCAGTGACCGACGCCATCAGTTCCGCGAAATTGCGCTTGAGCAGCACCTGCATCTCGTCGATCGCGACGGCCGCGTTCGCGCATGCGTTCTGCGCGCCCGGATCATCGGTCGTCTTCGCGCCGCTGTTGGCCGACACGCGCGTGGCCGCATAGCCGGTGAAATCGTCGAGCGCGCCCTGCAGCGCGCCGATGCACGACGTGCACACCGCGCGCACGAAGATCTGCGCGAACGGCAGCTTGAACAGCGGCGCATCGTTGACGGCGAGGCCCGGGCTCGTGCCCATCATCCCGTCGATCGCCTTGTGCGTGCGGTACGCGGGCACGAACACGTCGTCGACGACGATGTCGTGGCTGCCCGTCGCGCGCAGGCCGAGCACGTCCCAGTCCTGCTGGATCCGGTAGTCGGCTTTCGGCAGCAGGAAGGTGCGGTATTCGGGCGGCTGGCCGGCAACGGCCGGCGGCACCAGCGCGCCGAGGAACACCCACTCGCACAGTTCGCTGCCGCTCGAGAACTTCCAGTGGCCCGACAGGCGGAAGCCGCCGTCGACCGGCGTCACGCGGCCGACCGGCATGTAGGTCGACGCGATCAGCGTCGCCGGGTCGTCGCCCCACACGTCCTGCTGCGCGCGTTCGTCGAACAGCGCGAGCTGCCAGTTGTGCACGCCGACGACGCCGTACACCCACGCGGTCGACATGCAGCCGCGCGCGAGCGCCATCTGGATGTCGAAGAACGCCTGCGGATCGAGCTCGTAGCCGCCGTAGCGCTTCGGCTGCAGCACCTTGAAGAAGCCGGCGGCCTGCATGTCGGCGATCGTCTCGGCCGGGATGCGGCGCTGCGCGTCCGCCTGCGCGGCGCGGCCGGCCAGCGTCGGCGCCAGTGCCTCGGCCCGGGCGATCAGCGTGGCGGCCAGTGCGTTCGAATCGTTGTCGCGATGCACGAATGTCTCCTGTGAAGCGGGTGATGCGCCGCGGCGCGGGCCCCGCTCTCGTTCAAAGTTGTCCGGCGCGGCCTGGCCGCGGGCGATGCTCGCCACCACCGATGGTCGGCTTCGCGCGAGCGCGCCGCATCGTCCGACCGGACGACGGGCGCGGCCCGGTGCATCACGCGCAGGCGCGCGCCTTCTCGCGGTTGAAGAACGGGATCACGTGCTCGCCGATGTTGCGGATCGTCTCCATCTGCGCGTCGTGCGGCACCGTGCCCATCTGGCACAGGAACAGCACTTCGTCGACACCGGCTTCCTGCAGGCGGCCGACATAGCCGATGCAGTCGTCCACCGTGCCGTACGCATGGTTCGGGTTCATCATCGCGAGCGCCGGGTCGGCGAAGTTCACGACGACTTCCTCCGACGCGAAGCGCGAGCGGATCACCATCTCGCCGGTATCGGCCTGCACGAGGTCGTCGCCCCACTTCGCCGGGTCCGGACGCTCGCCGCCCGTGTACCAGTACGCAAGCGACTCCATGAAATAGCGCTGGCCGCGGATGCCGATCTTGCGGGCGGCCTGGCCGTCGGCCATCACGACCGTCGGGCACAGCGCCGCGAGGTGCTGGGTCGGGCGGAAGCCGACCTGGTCTTCCGGCTTGCGGTTCGCCCACGCTTCGCGATACACGGCGTTCTTCTTCGCGACTTCGTCGGGGCCGCCGAAGCCGAGCACCAGCGCGCCCATCCCGCGCTGGCCGGCGCGCAGCAGCGCGTCGGTGTTGGTACACGCGAGGTACATCGGCGGATGCGGATCCTGGAACGGCTTCGGGTGGATCGGACGCTTCGGAATCTGGATGTACTTGCCGTCGTGCTCGATCTCGTCCTGAACGAACATTTTCGGCACGAGGTACATCGATTCGTCGATCATCGGCTGCAGTTCGTTGAGGTCGTAGCCGAACGCGCCGGCTTCCTGCTGGCTGCCGCCCTTGCCGACGCCGAAGTGCACGCGGCCGCCGGACAGGATGTCGAGCAGCGCGACGCGCTCCGCGACCTTGATCGGGTGGTTCATCGCCGGCGGCAGGCACACGACGCCGTGGCCGAGGCCGATGCGCGTCGTGCGGCCGGCCAGGTACGCAAGGAAGGTTTCCGGCGCGCTCATGTGCGCATAGTTGGTCAGCGACGTGTGCTCGACGCACCAGATCGTGTCGAAGCCGACCTGCTCGGCGAGCAGCGCCTGTTCGACCGTCTCCTTGAATACCCGGTGGTCGCCCTCGCGCGATGCGTCGGTGGTCTGGGCTTCGTAGATGAGGGAAAACTTCATTGCGTGCGTCTCCATGGTTGTTGGACGAGTCGGGGTCGTGCAGCCCGCCCGCACGATACGGACGAAGCGCGACGGTCCACGAATGGGAGTGTCGGCGCGCGCACGGGCGCGGGCATCGTCTGTTCGGAGTACCGGCGCGCCCGCGGGGACAGAGGGGTTTCACCGTCATCCGATCGGACTGCGTGAGCGCGCGGACGGCGCGCTAGCATCGAACGGCGGGCGCGTAGCGCGCGCCGACCAACGACAAGGGAGAGAGGGAATGAAGGTATCGATGCTGCTGTATCCGGTCGACGACATCGACACGGCGTTGCCGCTGTTCGTCGACGGACTGGGCCTGAACGTGAAGTTTCGCGACGGCGACCGTTATTGCGCGCTCGACGGCGGCCCGCTGACGATCGCCCTGGTCGCGGGCGACGAGCAGATCGTCGAGCGCGCGGCGCTCACGCTGCGCGTCGACGAGGACGACGACCTGTATGCGGCGATGGCGCGGGTCGTGAAGGCCGGCGCGTCGGTGCGCGTGCCCGTGCAGGCCGGGCCGCACGAATACCGCGCGGTGCTGGAGGACAAGAACGGCGCGCTGCTCGTGATTTCGCAGAAACGGGCCGCATGACGGCACGCCGCGCGGGCGCCGGATACGGGCGCCTCGTGCGCGGCGAGCCCGCTAGGCGTGCGCGCCCGGCGTACTGAGGTCGCTCGCTTCGAGCAATTCGAGCAGCGTGCGCGCCGGCTGGCTGAGCCGCTTCGCGGCCAGCGCGATGAATTCGATGTCGGGCAGCACGGGCAGCGCATCGCCGTTGACCAGCGGCGCGAGCCCGCGCGTCGACAGATAGTGCGACGTCGCGGTCAGGCCGAGCCCCGCGCGCGCGGCCGCGATGCAGCCCGGCTGGCTGCTGCTCGAACACACGACTTCCCAGCCGATCCCCTTCTCCGCGAGCGCGTTCAGGACGATCGCGCGCGTCACGCTCGGCTCGGCGACCAGCACGAGCGGCAGCGGCCGCTCCGGATCGACGACGGTGCCGGGCCGCGCGACCCATTCGAGCCGCGTGCGCAAGAGCGGCGTGCCGCGCCGCTCGCCGAGCCGCCGCTTGCCGATCATCAGGTCGAGCGCGCCCGCGTCCAGCCCTTCGCAGAGCCGGCTCGTCATGCCGGTGGTGATTTCCAGCGCGACGTCCGGATGCGCGGCGCGAAACCCGGCGAGCACGTCCGGCAGCGCGACGAGCGCGAGGTCGTCCGGCGCGCCAAGGCGCACCCGCCCTTTGAGCCTCGGCTTGCGAAACTGCGATTCCGCGCGGTTCAGCGCCTGCAGGATCACGTTCGCATGCACGAGCAGCGCCTCGCCGTCGGCCGTCATCGCGATCGAATGGGTATCGCGCACGAACAGCCGCCGGCCGACGCTCTCCTCGAGACGACGGATGTGTTCGCTGACGCTCGACTGGTTGAGCCCGAGCTGCCGGCCCGCTTCGGTGAAGCTGCGGCAGTTCGTGACGGTCGCGAACGTGTTGAGCCAGACGGGATTGAGCATGGCGCATTGTCATCGGCATTACCGATGACAGTCAACGTCTTCAGGCAGCTTCCCGATGACCATCGGAATCGGTACCATCGTGCGCTTGGAGACCGCCAGGCGCCGCGCAACCGCGTGAAGGCGCCCTCCGCGCCGGCCTTTGCACCACCGATTTCGCCATGTCCCGGGAACCCACACATTCCGCGCTGCTCTGGATCGTCGCCGCTGCATTCTTCATGCAGTCACTCGACACGACGATCGTCAACACCGCCCTGCCTTCGATCGCGCAAAGCCTGCATGCGTCGCCGCTCGCGATGCAGCCGGTCGTGGTCGTCTATACGCTGACGATGGCGATGCTCACGCCAGCGTCCGGCTGGCTCGCCGACCGGTTCGGCACGCGCCGCGTGTTCTCGCTCGCGATTCTCGTGTTCGTGCTGGCATCGATCGGCTGCGCGGCGTCGCATACGCTCGGCCAGCTCGTCGCCGCGCGCGCGCTGCAGGGCATCGGCGGCTCGATGCTGCTGCCGATCGGGCGGCTCGCCGTGCTGCGCCGCGTGCCGGGCGAACAGTACGTCGCGGCCATCGCGTTCGTGTCGATCGCCGGCCAGCTCGGCCCGATCGTCGGGCCGACGCTCGGCGGCTGGCTCACGCAGGCGATTTCCTGGCACTGGGTGTTCATCGTCAACGTGCCGGTCGGCGTGGTCGGCTTCGTCGCCGTGCAGCGCTACCTGCCGCACGACCAGGCGCACCAGCCGCCGCCGTTCGACTTCGTCGGCTGTGCGCTGCTGTCGGTCGCGATGATCGCGCTGTCGCTCGCGATCGACCCGCCGATGCCCGCGCATCGCGCCGCCTGGGCGGCCGGGCTCGCCGTGGTCGGGCTGGCGAGCGCGCTTGCGTACCTGCCGCACGCGCGGCGCCGCGCGCAGCCGCTGTTCCGGCTCGGGCTGTTCCGCGAGCCGAACTTCGGCTCGGGCCTGCTCGGCAACCTGCTGTGCCGGATCGGCACGAGTTCCGTGCCGTTCATGCTGCCGCTGCTGATGCAGGTGCAGCTCGGCTATACGCCGCTGCAGTCGGGGCTGATGATGCTGCCGGCCGCGATCGCGGGCGTCATCGCGAAACGCTGGATCGCGCCGCTCGTGAAGCGGTTCGGCTACGCGGCGTTTCTGGTCGTGAATACGGGGATCGTCGGGTGCGCGATCGCGGGGTTCGCGCTGGTGTCGGTGCGGCCCGCGCCGCTACTGGAAGGCGCGCTGCTGATCGTGTTCGGCACGGCGAACTCGATGCAGTTCGCGGCGATGAACGGCGTGACGTTGAAGGGGCTGTCGCATGCCGACGCCGGCAGCGGCAACAGCCTGTTCACGATGATGCAGATGCTGGCGATGGGGCTCGGCGTGTCGATCGGCGGCGGCCTCGTCAACCTGTTTGCCGACTATTGGGGCTCGATGGCGCACGGGTTCATGCTGTCGTTCACGTGCATGGGCGTGGTGACGCTGCTGTCGTCCGTCGTGTTCCGGCGGATCGATACGGCCGCGCCGCCGGCCAGCGCGGCCGCACGCCCATCCGCGTGAGCGCGGCCATCAGTTCACCTGGCGGCGCTCGACGACGCGCTTGAGTACCCAGCGGATCGACGAACCGTCGGCCGGCGGCTGCGCGACGCGGTATTCGTCGATTTCGAGCGTGTACAGGTAGCCGGGCTGGTACGCGAATCCTTCGATTCCGGCGTACCACAGGCTCCACGGCCCGTTCGGGCCGTTGCGCACCTGCAGGCACTCCATCGGCGCGACGCCCGTGCAGCGCGCGGATTGCGGCGCGACGTACACGGTCTTGGTCACCGGCTTGCTGTCGGCCGGGCGCACCGCGTTCGGCTGCGTGGCGACCGCATCGGTCTGGCATCCGGCGAGGAGCGTGCTGCCGGCAATGACGGCCGCGCCAAGCAGCGTTCTGGATGGGCGAATCATCGGGTGTTCCTCTGGAAGCGTTGGAGGGCCGATTAGAGGCCCTCACGGCAAGAAAGTTCACAAATACCTTACAGAATTCACGCCACCTCTTTCATGCTCGTCGGATCGCACGACATCGCGGTGGCGGAGACGTGACTATGCTCGCCCGCCGCGCGCTTCGTCACCGGTCAGGCAATCGCCGCCGACGGCGAATTCACCGTGTGCTGATCGTGTACCATCGACGCTTCCCGATTTGCCTGATCGCGCTGCGTTCGTCCGCCTTTTCACGTGCGCACGATCCGCACTGCGCACCCCGCCTCGCATGACCTCACCCGTTCCGTCCGACACCGCGCTGCGCCCGCTGCCGATCGATGCACTCACCGTGCCGGCCGCACTCGACGGACGCACGGGCACCAACCGCTCGAACAGCGCGCATCCGCAGATTGCCGCGACCAACGACCTCGACGCGGTGCGCGCGTGGCTCGCCCGCTTCGTCGACACACCGACCACGTTCCAGAACTACCGCAAGGAAGCCGAACGCCTGCTGCTGTGGGCCGTGATCGCGTGCGGCAAGCCGCTGTCGTCGCTCACGCACGAGGATCTCGTCGTCTACCGGCAGTTCCTGCTCGCGCCCGCGCCGGCCGAGCTGTGGTGCGCGAACGGCGGGCGCAAGCATCCGCGCGACGATCCGCGCTGGCGGCCGTTCTACGGGCCGCTGTCGGCGGCCAGCCAGCGGCAGGCACTGGTGATCCTGAACGTGATGTTCTCGTGGCTCGTGCAGGCCGGCTATCTGGCCGGCAATCCGCTCGCGTTGTCGCGCCAGCGGCAGCGCCGGCCCGCGCCGCGCGTCACGCGCCATCTCGGGCAGCCGCTGTGGCAGTCGGTCAAGGATGCGATCGCCGCGATGCCGCGCGACGACGCGCGGGCAAGCTTCCATGCCGATCGTGCGCGCTGGCTGTTCACGCTGCTGTATCTCGGCGGGCTGCGCATCACCGAAGCGGCCGACACGACGATGGGCCAGTTCTTCTGCCGGCGCGACGCGGACGGGCGCGACCGCTGGTGGCTCGACGTGACGGGCAAAGGCGGCCGGCAGCGGCTCGTGCCGGCCACCGACGAGATGATGGCCGAGTTGTCGCGCTACCGGCGCGCGCACGGCCTGCCCGCGTTGCCGTCCGATGGCGAGGCCACGCCGCTCGTGCTGCCGGTCGGCCAGGCGCGCAAGCCGCTCACGCGCGCGGCGCTGCACCGGATCGTGAAGCAGGTGTTCCGGCACGCGGCCGACCGGCTGCGTGCGAACGGCGAAGCCGGCGAGCAGCAGGCACGCGTGCTCGAACAGGCGTCCGCGCACTGGCTGCGCCACAGCGCGGGTTCGCACATGGCCGACGGCCGCGTCGACCTGCGGCTCGTGCGCGACAACCTCGGCCACGTGTCGCTCACGACCACGAGCCAGTACCTGCACGCGGACGACGACTGGCGGCATCGCGAGACGGAGGAGAAGCACCGGATCGGGTGGTAGGCGGCATCCGCCCCGCCCGCCGCGTCACACTCGATCAGTACACGCCCACCCAGTGCCCGGGCACCCACGCCCAGTGATTGCCGGCCCACCGGTAATGCCCCTTCACCCAGCGATAGCCCGGCGCAGGCATCGGGGGCGGCACCTCGACGACGGGCGCCGGCTGCGGCGGCCGCACGGGTTCGACCACGCATGCGGACATCAGCGCCGCACTGGCCGTCACCAGCATGGCGAGCGAAACGGATCGGATCTTGATCATCCTGGATTCTCCCTTTTGTGTCGTGAATGGATTCATTGCCGACGCGGCGACGCCGCACCTCACGCGGTTCCGCGAATCAGCCCGCTCATCGGCCGCGTCACACCGCTTTCCGCAAACAGCGCGGACGCGGTACGGCGCGGATCGAGCCGCAGGCTGTCGGCGGCGGCGCCCGAGATCAACGCGTCGAGCGACGCGGTCGGCTTCAGGTCACGCCCTTCGTACAGGTCGCCCGGCCTCAACCCCGGCCAGTCGGCGATCACGCGGCCGCCCGCGACCGCGCCGCCCGCCAGCATCGCGACGGACGCCTGCCCGTGATCGGTGCCGCCCGTGCCGTTCGCGGCCGCCGTGCGGCCGAACTCGGTTGCGACCAGCACCGTGGTTTGCTGCCACGCGGGCCCGAGGCCGTCGCGCAACGCGGCGAGCATCGTGTCGAGCGCTTTCAGCTGATTCGCGAGCCGTGCGTTCTGTGCGCTGTGCGTGTCCCAGCCGCCCGTCTCGATCATCGCGATGCGCGGGCCGTCGTCGCGCGCGAGGAACGTCGCGGCGAGCTTGCCGACACCGGCTGGATCCTGCCGCGCATGCGCATCGCCGGCGAGGCCGCGCGCATCCATCGCCGACTGCCACAACGGGCCGAGCTGCGCATCGGCCTCGTAGAGCGCCGACACGCGCGCGAGCAGGTCGTCCGGTGCGGCCGGCAAACCGGACGGCGCGTACGACGCGGCCTGCACGGTGCCGCGCAGCGCAAGCGGCACGGTCGGCGCGAACGCGATCGCACTTTCGCGCGTGGCCGGCAGCAGCGCGGCGAGCCGGTTCAGCCAGCCGTCCTTCACCTGGTACGGCGCGCGGCCGCCCGTCTCGAGCACGTTCTGCCCGTCGAAATGCGAGCGGTCGCGATACGGCGAGGCAATCGCGTGAACGAACAGCGCCTGCCCGTCGCGGTACAACTGCGCGGTCTGCACGAGCGACGGATGTAGTGCGAACGTGCCGTCGAGCCGCGTCGCGACCGACGTGTCGATTGCGAGCGGGCCGCGCAGCGACGCATACGCGGGCTCGGCATACGGGACGACGATGTTCAGGCCGTCGGCCGCGCCGCGCTGGATCACGAACACGAAGCGCCGATCGGTCTCGACGTTCGCGAACACGATCCGCGGTGCGACGAGGATCGCGCCAGCACCGGCGGCGGCCACGCTCAGGAATTGTCGGCGGGACAGTGCCATGGTCATCTCCGTTGGAAATCGGGCGATACAAGCAGTAGCGCGAGCGACGTGGTCGCGCTTTCGGCGCGCGACAGCGCGGCCGCCGTCGGCGTGCTCAACGAACCGGCGAGCAGCGTGTTGCCGAGCGTGCGCGGATCGAGCCGGTCGCCCGTGCGGGCGGCCAGCCGCTGCGCGAGCTCGACACGGCGCACGAGCGCGTCGGGCGCGGCCCAGCTCGCGGCCACGTCGTCGTAACCGGCCGGCGAGCCCGGCCGCCACACCGGCTGGCCGAGCTGCGCGAGCAGCGGCGCGGCCTTCAGGTCGCCCGTGTCGCGCCAGCCGAGCCCGCGCAGCGACGACACGGCCCACTCCCACGGCGTCTTGAACTTGCGGTTGACCGGCGACCACGCATCCGTCGAATCGACGAGCGCACGATAGACGCTCGGCAAATCGCCGCCGCTCGCGTCGAACGCACGCGCCAGCCGGTCGGTCAGCGCGGGCGGCGGATTGTCGGCGACGAAATGACGGGCCAGCTGGAACGCGATATGCCGGCCGGTCGCCTCCGAATGCGCGAGGTCGTGCAGGATCGCGCGCGCCTGCGCTTCACCGGGCTGGTCGTAGCTGCGGCCCATCACGGTCCGCACGCCGGGCTCGTGCAGTTTCGGGCGAAACACGAACGCGCCGGGCGCCGCATCGCCGGGCTGCGGGCCGCGCCCGCCGGCGATGCTCCAGCCGGTCATCGCACGCGCGAATTCCGTCACGTCGGCCTGCGTGTATCCCGTGCGTACGCCGAGCGTGTGCAGTTCCATGATTTCGCGCGCGAGATTCTCGTTGAGCCCGCGCCTGGCCGACGGATTGCGTGCCTCGGCACGCAGCGCGGCCGGGCTGTCGGGGCCGACCGAGCGCGCCTGGTCGAGGAAAAGCTGCATCGCCGGATGCTGTTCGACGGCGACCAGCATGTCCTCGAAACGGCCGAGCACGTGCGGACGGATCGCGTCGCGTTCGAACGCGCCCGCGTAGGCCGCCACCGGCCCCTTGTCGACCGAAACCGCGAAATGGTTCGCCCAGAAATGCACGAGGCGCTCGACGAACGGTGCGGGCGTATTCAGCGCACTATTCATCCGCGCGACGACGGCACTGCGATACGTGTCGTTGCCGTCGCGCCGGATCGACTGCTCGGTTGCGCGCTTCGTCGCCGGATCGTTGGCCGTCATCGCATTGCGTGCGCTCGCGAAGCGTGTCGCGAGCGCGACCGCGTCGGGCTCGCCGGCCCACGCGGCCGGCCGCGCGTCGTAACGGTCGAACTGCGCGACGAGCGCCGCCTTCGGGTCCGCCGGCGGCGCTTCGTCGGCCCGTGCGCCGAGACCGAAACGGTTCAGCGCGATGGCGGCCGGTGTGATGTCGTTCGGGTGGTCCATGACAGGGCTCTCGCGATGCGTACCCGTGTTTAACGCTGGCCGGCGGGAAATCCGTCGCCGGGAAGACGAATATTTCCGGTGCGTCGCGCGGCTTTGAATGCGTGCGTGTTGCCGCTCGAATGCCGGTCTTGGATTCGGCGGACGAATGCCGCGAATCGGTGGGTCGCTTAGCGGCCGTATCGGGGTCCCGCGTCCCCGCGAAGGACGGGCCTGTTTCGACATTCGGTTGGCGGGCTTTCACTTGCCTGACCGACGTCAATCCAATCGGAAGGCCCGCCGGCCGCCCCCACCCGGACGCTTGCCGTTCCCGGAAAGCCACCTAGACTCAATGAAAGGTATCGCCCCCGCGTCACGGCGTTTTGCCGTCCCGACCCAGCGACCACTACGATGCCCACTTTTCCCGTCAGCTTGCGTGCACGGTTTCGTTGCGTCGGTTCGATGCGTCCGCACTCGCACTGGACCCGTGCGTGGCTGCTTGCCGTCGCGCTGACGCTGCACGGCTATGCGGCCCATGCGCAGAACCCGCCCAAGGTCGTCGACATTCCAACGCGCCCCGGCGTGACTCAGCGGTTTCTCTTCATCGCGCCGGACGCGCCGAAGGCGGCGGCCATTCTCTATGCCGGCGGACACGGCGGGCTGCAACTGGAACCGTCCGGACAGTTCGGATGGGGGGCAGGCAACTTTCTCGTCCGCACCCGGCAGATGTTCGTGAATGACGGCATCGCCGTCGCGGTCATCGATGCGCCGAGCGACCGGCAATCCCCGCCCTACCTCAATGGCTTTCGACTGTCGAAGGAACACGCCGACGACGCACGCGCCGTGATTGCGTGGTTGAAGGAGCAACTCCACGTACCGGTCTGGCTGGTCGGGACGAGCCGCGGCACCCAGTCCGCCGCCGCCATTGCGGTTGCGCTGGCCGGCGGTGGCGGGCCCGACGGTCTCGTGCTGACGTCCACCATCCTCCGCGAAGAGCGAGGCGGGACCGCGGTCACGGACATGAACCTTGCCAGTCTCACGATTCCGGTGCTCATCGTTCACCACCAGAATGACGGCTGCAAACATTGTCCGGTATCCGAAACGGATACGCTGCTGAAGAAGCTGGAGCAGTCGCCGAAGGCCGAGCTGATGATCGTGTCGGGCGGCACGTCCCGGGGCGATCCGTGCGAAGCCTTTGCCTATCACGGCTTCAATGGTCTGGAGAGCGGTGTGGTCGACGCGATCTCCGCGTGGATGCTGGCACGCTGAACGTGCGTGCCGCGTAGCGAAGTCGCGGTTGCTCCTTGCGATCCTTCGCCGAAGCTCAGCCTGCAAGCATTGCCGACCAATCTTCCGCGTACGCGTTGCGCATCACTGAAAAGGCGCGCCGCCGCACGTTGCCCGCGCGGCGTTGGCTTACTTGCTCGCTGCGTCGTCCTGCTTCTTCTGCCACTTCGCCGGCAGCCGCCAGTTCCCGCTACGCCGCAGCCCGTCGACGAACTTCGCGCGCTCGTCCGGCGTCAGCGTCGCCGCGAAATCGACGACGCGGCGCTCGACCTGCGCACGCAGCGCCGTGTCGGCCGCACGCGTGCGGTCGAGCGCCGCGTCGATCGCCGTGCGATCGAGTTGCGGCGCGGCGAGCAGGTCCAGCACGGTGATCCGGTCGTCGCGCCCTTCCCGCGCGAAATCGCGGCCGTCCTTGCGCGCCGCCTTCAGCGCCGCAACGAATTCCTGCTGGCGCGCGTCCGGCAATTCGTCCGCGGCGAAACGCAATGCGGTGTGCGACGCCGGTGCGCCCGCGGCCCGCAGGTCGCGATGCGTCGAAAACCACTGATACGCACCGCCGCCGATCGCGCCGAGCATGAATACGTTCAGCACGACCGACCCGACGAGGACGAATTTCCAGCCACGCTCACTCATTCATCACTCCAGTCCACGCTCGGCCCACCGAACGTCGTTGTCAGATAGCCCGGCTCATGCGCAGGCGGCACGCTGCCGAGCATCAGCATCGACACGGCCACCGCACCCGCGAGCGCGCCGGCCAGGCCCACGCCCGCGAATGCCGCGCCCGACCACCATACGGCGCCCCGCCGCCGCGCGCGCCGCGGCG
>NZ_JAAGPC010000173.1:0-18200 GCF_017104595.1 Burkholderia sp. Tr-20390
ACATCGACCTGCACGGGGAGGGTTAGCCGAACGAGCCGAGTAGCTTCGGCAGATGGCTTGCGCCTTGAACTAAGCATCGATCTCCCCATTGGCTTGTGGAGACACGCCCCAGACGTGAAACGGCGATATTCGAGTCGTCATTCCAAAGCGTGCATATCGGTAGTGTTACACTACCCCAAAAAAGTCCCACAAATTAATTTGATCACCTACACTTGCGCGCAAGTACGGACGGGCGGCTGCTAAAAGCGGCGGTTTTCACGTGCTTGAGGCCAAGTGCATGAACGATGCAACCGGCGAATCGTCCAGTGATTGCAAACACAGGGATGGCAGCGGGGCACCGGGCGATGGCGTTTTATTGGGACCGAAACTGGAGACTTACATGAATATCAAGATGCAAAAGCTGTTGCCGATCACCGCGGCCGCGATGCTGTGCGCTGCAGCTGCGGGCAACGCAGCGGCCGATCAAGTCGTCAAGATCGGCCACGTCGCGCCCTTGACGGGCGGCATTGCACACCTGGGCAAGGACAACGAAAACGGCGCACGTCTCGCGGTTGAAGAGATCAACGCCAAGGGTCTCACGGTCGGCGGCCAGAAAATCACGCTGCAACTCGACCCGCAGGACGACGCGGCCGACCCGCGACAGGCCACGCAGGTTGCGCAGAAGCTCGTCGACGACAAGGTCGTCGCGGTGGTCGGCCACCTGAACTCGGGCACGTCGATCCCGGCCTCGAAGATCTACAGCGATGCGGGCATCGTGCAGATCTCGCCGTCGGCGACCAACCCGGCCTACACGCAGCAGGGCTTCAAGACCACGTACCGCGTGGTGGCCACCGATGCGCAGCAGGGCCCGGCACTCGCGAACTACGCGCACTCGAAGGGCATCAAGAGCGTGGCCGTGGTCGACGATTCGACCGCGTACGGCCAGGGTCTCGCGAACGAGTTCGAGAAGAAGGCCAAGGCGCTCGGCCTGAAGGTGATGTCGCATGACGCGACGAACGACAAGGCGGTCGACTTCCGCGCGATTCTGACCAAGATCAAGGGCGAGAATCCGGACGCGATCATGTACGGCGGCATGGACGCCACCGGCGGCCCGTTCGCGAAGCAGGCGAAGCAGCTCGGCCTGCGCGCGAAGATCTTCGCGGGCGACGGCGTGTGCACGGAAAAGCTGGCCGACCTGGCCGGCGACGCGACCGACAACGTGGTGTGTTCGGAAGCCGGTGCTTCGCTCGAGAAGATGTCGGGCGGCGCGGCGTTCAAGGCGAAGTACGAGAAGCGCTTCGGCCAGCCGATCCAGATCTACGCACCGTTCACGTATGACGCCGTGTACATCATCGTCGATGCGATGAAGCGCTCGAACTCGGCGGATCCGGCGAAGATCCTCGCCGCGATGCCGGCGACGAACTACTCGGGCGTGATCGGCACGACGACCTTCGACTCGAAGGGCGACCTGCAGCACGGCGTGATCTCGCTGTACAACTACAAGGGCGGCAAGAAGTCGCTGCTCGACGAAGTGAAGATGTAACGATACAAGCGGTCAACAGAAGGGGTGAAAGCGCGCATGCGGCAACGCATGCGCGCTTTCTTTTTGGGCCGGCGCGTGCCGCGCCCCGTCAGATCTTCAGCCGCGCGAGCACCTTCGGCGCGACGGCCGCGACGAGCGCCGCGCACAGCGCGACGACGGACAGCCCGATCGTCAGGTTCGACGCCTGCGCGACGGCGCCGATCACGACCGGACCGAACAGCATGCCGAAATACGCGAGGCCGGCCACGTGCGCGAGCCCTTCGGCTGCATGGATGCCTTTCACGCGCGCGGCGGCCGCGAACAGCACCGGCATCATGTTCGCGAGGCCGAGGCCCATCAGCGTGAAGCCGGTCAGCACCGTGGCCGAATACGGCAGCAGCAGCGCGCCGATCATCCCCGCGCAGGCGAGCGACGCGCTCGCGAACACGAGCTGCGGCGCGCCGAAGCGGGCGCGCACGGCGTCGCCCGCGAAGCGCGCGATGGCCATCCCGCCCGAGAACGCGGCATAGGCGGCGCTGGCGAGCGCGGGGCTCGCCACGACGACGTCGCGCATGTAGACCGTCGCCCAGTCGTACATCGCGCCTTCGGCGATCAGCGCGACGAGCGCGATGCCGCCGAGCATCCACAACGCCGGCGAGCGCCAGCGGTTGCCGCCGCCGTGCGCGTGTTCGTGATGCGGCACATGCGGGAGCACGGCCGGGCTGGCGACCACGAGCACCGTCGCGCTGGTCGCCGCCGCGAGCGCGAGATGCACGGCCGGCGCCATGCCGGCCGACAGCAGCGCGCCGCCGGCGGCCGCGCCGGCCATCCCGCCGATGCTGAACATGCCGTGCAGTGACGACATGATCGGCCTGCCGATCGCGATTTCGACCGCGCTGGCCTCGGCGTTCATCGCGACGTCGAGCGTCGCCATCGAGAAGCCGAACAGCGCGAGCACCGCCAGCAGCAACGGGTAGTCGGGCACGACGAGGATCAGCGCCGCGCAGGCCGACATCACGAGCCCGCCCGCGAGGCACGCGGTGCGCGAGCCGACGCGCGCGATCCAGCGCGCGATGGTCAGCATCGCGGCGATTGACCCGACGGCGACCGCGAACAGCGCGATCGACAGCAGCCCGGGGCTCAGCGCGAACTTGTCGCGCACGGTCGGCACGTGCACGCCCCACGACGCGAACATCATGCCGGCGACGAAGAACAGCGCCATCGATGCCGCGCGGGCCCGCTGGCGGGCCGGCAGCGACAGCACGCGATGCGCGTCGGGGGGCGCGGCGAACGGGGACGACGATTCGGGGGAGGAGGATTCGGACACGATGACGCTCATCAAAGGAAATGCACGGACGCACGCGGCGCCAGTCGGATTCGTCCGATTCTATCGAACCGCTTACGATCGTGCCGGGCGTTGGCCGTTCGGCCGATGATCCGGCGATTAGTCAGTGACCCGCGTTCGGCCGCATCGACTGCCCTGGCCGTTCGACCGATGCACGGCGCGCCGCGCCCGCGGGTAACATCGGAGCGCATGGCGTGCCCGGTGCGCCCCCCTTCGACCGCAGGAGTCCTCTTGAACATCGATCCCGCTCTCGCCGTGCATCTGCTGCACCGCTGCGCGCTCGGCACGCTCGCCACCCATTCGCGCGATCCGCAGGGTTTCCCGTATCCGACGGTCGTTCCGTTTGCACCCGATGCAAGCCATCGTCCCGTGATCCTCGTGAGCGGCCTCGCGGAGCACACGCGCAATCTGGCCGCCGATCCGCGCGCGGGCTTCCTCGTCGTCGACGCGCCCGACGGCGACGTGCTGAACGCCGAGCGCGCGACGCTGCTCGGCCGGTTCGTGCCGCTCGGCGACGATCCGCACGTCACCGCGCGCTACTGTCGTTATGAGCCGGATGCCGCGCGCTATCTCGCGCTGGGCGATTTCACGTTCTGGGCACTCGACGTCGAGCGGCTGCGCTATATCGGCGGGTTCGGGCGCATGGGCTGGGTCGACGGCACGCATCTCGATACGCTGCCGCCGCTCACGTTCGACGAGGAGCAGGCGTTATGGGACGCGTACGATGCCGGCGCTGCGCGCCGCGACGGGCTCGAATTGCTCGGCGTCGATCGCCACGGCGCCGACTGGCGACATGACGGCCGCCGCGTGCGTACGCCGTTTGATACGCCGTTGGCCGATGCGGGCGAATGGCGCGAGCGGCTGATGGCGTGCGCGCGGGATGTGACGTGACGTCGCGGATACCGGCGGGTCCGCGCTGAGCCCGTTTAGCGAGGCGCGCCATCCGATTTTCGTAAAACTGTCGTCCGATGAAAGCTTCTATTTTTCAAATGCAGGGTAATTGCGTATGTTGATAGACCTAATAGCCAATCGCTAATGTCCTAATCTCTGTGTAGGAACGTAAAAATTTGAGAAAAGGCCGTGGCCGGTCAAAATGACACGTGTGAATTCCAATTGATCTCGGGATTTTCATGAATCCCGCTTCTATCAAATCTTTTTTGTGCTAATCTCTGCCTTCGAAAATCCGAGGCACATATATTTCATGAATGGTGAGCTGGCTGCAGACCGGCGCCATTGGTCAGATAGAAAGGGAAACTATGTCTTCTTACAAGGACCTGCTGGCCCAGCGGGAGAAGCTGGAGAAGCAAATCGAAGAAGCAAAGTCGCGTGAATACGCTGAAGTGCTGAATGACGTGAAGCAGAAAATTGCCGACTACGGCTTTTCGCTCGCCGAACTCGGTCTCAGCCGCGCGAAGGCAGGTAAGGTTGGCCGTCCGCGCGCAGGCGTTGCCGCGAAATACCGCGATCCGGAAACGGGCGCGACGTGGTCGGGCCGCGGCAAGCCGCCGCGCTGGATCGCCGGCAAGAACCGCGAACAGTTTGCGATTTAAACGTCCGTTTAAATAGCCTGCTCTTCAAAAGAGCCGCGTGTCCGTTAAGGAGCGCGGCTTTTTTGTTTTCAGCGCTCGCCGCGCACATGGTGTTGTCATGAAAATGTAATGATGGGGCGTGAATGAAAATACGACCCGTTCGCATAAGCGGTTGATTTAAATAAGAAATTTGTGGGTATTGGCGGGGTTCACGGGGCGCCCTTGATAGAATCGGGTATCGCTCACCGATATCTCATATTTCATGTCCACGTTTTCCGGCGACGCGCAGAGCGCAGATAAGCACGCGGTTGCACGCAAGAGCACGTTCGTCAGTATTGTGCTGAATGTCGTGCTTGCGACATTTCAGATCGTCGTCGGCGTGATTGCCCATTCGCAGGCATTGATTGCTGACGGGGTGCATTCGATTTCCGATTTGATCTCGGATTTTGTCGTGCTGGTTGCGAATCGGCATAGCGGCGCATCGCCGGATGCCGACCACAATTACGGCCACAGCCGCTACGAGACCGTCGCCTCGCTGTTTCTCGGCGCGATCCTGATTGCGGTCGGCGTCGGCATGCTCTGGCGGGCCGGCGACCGCCTCGTTAATCTCGAAAACATTCCGGCGGTACATTTTTCCGCGCTGATCGTCGCGCTGACGGTGCTCGTGTCGAAAGAGGCGCTGTTTCGCTACATGCTGCGCGAAGCGCGGCGCGTCCGTTCGGCGATGCTCGTCGCGAATGCATGGCATGCGCGTTCGGATGCCGCGTCGTCGCTCGTCGTCGCGATCGGCATCGTCGGCAGCCTGGCCGGCGTGCGGCTGCTCGACCCGATCGCGGCGGCGATCGTCGGCTTCATGGTTGCACGCATGGGCTGGACGTTCGGCTATGACGCGTTGCAGGACCTCTCCGACCGCGCGCTCGATACGACCGATACGGCCGAGATCCGCGCGCTGCTCGCGGCGACGCCGGGCGTGCGCGACGTGCACGACTTGCGCACGCGCAAGATGGGTGATGCCGCGCTCGTCGACGCGCACATCCTCGTCGATCCGAAAATCTCCGTCTCCGAAGGGCACTACATCGCCGAGACCGCGCGTGCGCGCGTGCTGAACGATCCGCGCGTGCTCGATGCGCTGATCCATGTCGATCCCGAGAACGACGCGGCGCGCCGTCCGGCGCTCGCGCTGCCGCCGCGCGGCGAGATCGTGGCACGGCTCGAGGCCGCGCTCGCGCAGCGCGGGCTGCATGCGGCGGCCATCAACCTGCATTACCTGAGTACGGGGCTCGAGATCGACGTGACGCTTGCCTGCGATCCGCACGAGACCGACGCGGCGCTGGCTGGCCGGCTCGACGCCGACGCGCTGAAGCGCGAGTTCGGCGCGCGCCGGATCGGCTTCACGCGCACGATGCCCGCGCAGGCGTGACCCGCCGCGGGCACGCGGGATGGAGGGCCGCCAGCGCGCGCCGGCGCGTTACAGCGGCAGTTGCGTGTCGAACTTGATCTCGCGCAGCACGACGCTCGTGCGCACCTGCGACACGGCGGGGATCTTGAAGATGCGTTCGTGCAGGAACACGTCGTAGGCCTTGATGTCCGGCGCGACGATCTTGAGGATGTAATCGGCTTCGCCGGTCGTGCTGTAGCACTCGGTGACTTCCGGGCAGGTCGAGATCTCGCGCTCGAACTGCTCGACGCCGCCTTCGTTGTGGCGGGTCAGGTGCACGTGCGCGAGCGCGCAGACGTGCAGGCCGAGCTTCTCGCGATCGAGCAGCGCCGTGTAGCGCTGGATCACGCCCGACTGTTCCATGTCCTTGATGCGGCGCCAGCACGGCGTGCTCGACAGGCCGACCTGGTCCGAGATTTCCTGGACCGAGCGGCGCGCGTCGAGCTGCAACAGGCGAAGGATTTTTTGCGAAAAGGAATCGAGCGTCACCTGCGCCTCCATGCGGCAACTACAACACGCTGAATGTTAGAGGGCCGGGAAAGGAAAGGCAATCTGGCGTCGCGTTGTTGAGCGAGATTCGCTAATTTGCTCGCGGATCCGTGGGATTTTGTCCCGCGCCTGCGCTTTCCGACCGATCGGTGTCCGACACCGCGAGGCCCGCGAGCGCGGCCTGCTGGCGGCGCAGGTCGGCCAGCATGTTGCAGAACAGCGCGCCTTGCTCGATCGCGTCGTCGAGCGCGACGTGCGTGTGCGGATGGTCGTCGAACCAGTGCTTCGGAAAGCGCGGCTTGATCGCCTTGCGGTACGGCAGGCCCGTCATCGCGAACGCGAGCGTCTTGATGTCGAGCGCCGACCACGAGAACGGGCAGCGGCCCGCGAAGCGCATCATGTACCAGAACATGAACGTGAAATCGAAGCCCGCCGGCATCGCGACGAACACCGGCTTGCCGGGCAGCGCCTCGACCCAGTCGACGTACGCGAGCAGCGCCGCTTCGGGTGCCTGCAGATCCTTCCGGCACGCCGCCCATGCTTCGGGCTCGGTCTTCCACCACGCTTCCTGCACCGGGTGCGCCTGCGCGCCGGGCAGCGTGTCGAGATTGGCCGAGAACGTCGCGATCAGCTGCTTGTCCTCGGTATAGGCGGCCGACGCGAAGCTCAGCATCGAGTGCGGGCCGGGAATCGGGCCGTCGGCCTCGACATCGGTGCTGACGTAGATTTCCGGGATGGCGGTCTGGTTCATCCGAATACCTTGTCGGACACGAACGGGTTGGTGCGGCGCTCGTCGCCGAACGTCGACACCGGGCCGTGGCCCGGCACGAACGTCACGTCGTCGCCGAGCGGCCACAGCTTCTCCTTGATCGACCGGACGAGATCCTCGTGATTGCCGCGCGGAAAATCGGTGCGGCCGATCGAGCCCGCGAACAGCACGTCGCCGACGATCGCGACGCGATGCGCGCGGCTGAAGAACACGACGTGGCCGGGCGTGTGGCCCGGGCAGTGATAGACCTCGAGCGTCTCGTCGCCGAACTGCACGGTATCGCCGTCGTTCAGCCAGTGATCCGGCTCGAAGGTCTCGGCGGCCGGAAAGCCGAAGCGCTCGCTCTGCATCGGCAGCTTCTCGATCCAGAAGCGCTCTTCTTCCTGCGGCCCCTCGATCGGCACGCCGTAATGCGTCGCGAGCGTCTTCGCGCCCGCGCAGTGATCGATGTGCCCGTGCGTGAGCAGCACCTTCTCGACCTGCACGTTCTGCCGCGCGACTTCCTGTTCGATCCGGTCGAGATCGCCGCCCGGATCGACGACGGCGGCGCGGCCCGTTTTCTCGCAGACGAGCAGCGAGCAGTTCTGCTGGAACGGCGTGACCGGAATGAGCGTGACTTTCATGGAGGCACCGGCGGCTAAAAGGAGCGATTGTACCGGTCGCGCGTGCCGCCTGCCGGTCGCGCGACGCGTGTCGCGGTGGACGCCTCCGGGCATTCCCGGAGCATGTCGATTGTTACCGCCATAGTGAGAATCAATGGTCCCCGACGGGCGCTTTTCGAGACAACCTTTTGGTTTATGTATAATGCGCCCCATTGCACGTGAATTTCACGCAATTCGCTGGTGTTTCGGCCCCGTTAAAAAAGGGGCGTCGGAGGCACCGTCAAGCATCAGCCGCCGGGGAGTCCGGCGGTGTATCCAGCACCGAATATTCGGTGCTCACGTCTTGTCCGGCCGGGTGCTGCGCGCCCGCCTGCGGCCCTGCTGCCGCGCCGCCGGATGGGGCCTGTGCCGCCGTTCCTGTGAGTCGGTCGTTTCGACGCGCGCGAACGTGAAGCCATGTTCGATGGCGGCATGTGGGGTCTGGTCAGGCTGTTGGGGACAGGTTGCGCCAGACGTGAAAGCTAATCAGGACGGTTGCGGCCTAGACGAAAGCCGCGCCCATGCTAGCCGCCTGCTCGCATCCGAGCGGGGCGTGCACGCATTTGCCGTCCGGGCCGCATATCCGCGCCGTGAATCGGCGTGATGAAGGCGCGGCCCGAACCAGAAGGCGACACGTCGATGAATTTACGTTTTCCGAGTCGATTCGGGACCATTGCATTGTTTTTTGCGCTGACGGGCTGCGCGGTGCCACCCAGCCAGACCACCGGTAGCGCGAACCAGAAGAACGCCGTCGACAAGACGGCCGCCGCCGCGAAGGCGGATAGCGACAAGCAGCTGAACTTTGATTCCGCGCTGGCATCGATGCCGGCTGCCGACAGCAAGGACGCGAAGAAGTCGTCGCTGGCGGACGCCGAGCCGATCGACGGCAAGGATGTGTCCGATTTCCGCCAGACGGGCCGCGCATCGTGGTACGGGCGGGATTTCCACGGTCGCCGCACCGCGAACGGCGAGCGCTTCAACATGAACGCACTCACCGCCGCACACCGCACGCTGCCGCTGTCGTCGTACATCAAGGTGACGAACGCGTCGACCGGCAAGTGGGTCGTCGTGAAGGTCAACGATCGCGGGCCGTTCAAGCGCGGTCGCGTGCTCGACCTGTCGTATGCGGCCGCCAAGATGATCGGCCTCGTGCACGCCGGCACGGGCCGCGTGAAGATCGAAGGGCTGTCGCCGCAGGAAGCGCGCGAGGCACGCGACGAAATGTTCGCGTCGGTCTCGGCGAAGTAACGCAGCGGCTCGACCGCTCATGCAAAAGGGCTGCCCGCGGGCAGCCCTTTGTCTTTCCTGCGCGGCGCGATGCCGGCGCCGGCTTCCCGGTGCCGGCCGCCTCGCGCGTCAGCTTTCGTCCTTCAGCGCCAGCGCACGCGCATACAGCGTGTTGCGCGACGCGCCCGTCAGCGCGGCCGCGAGCCTGGCCGCGCTCTTCACCGGCACCTCTTCCAGCAGCAGCTTGAGCAGCGCGTCGTGCGCGGTGTCGTCGGCTTCGCCGCTCGTCGCCGGCGCGCCTTCGACCACCAGCACGAACTCGCCGCGCTGCCGGTTTGCATCGCCGGCGAGCCAGGTCTGTCCTTCGGCCAGGGTGCCCTGGAACAACTGCTCGTGTAGCTTGGTGAGCTCGCGCGCGATCAGCAGCCGGCGCGCGGGGCCGAATGCGTCGGCGAGTGCGGCGACGGTTTCGGCGATCCGGTGCGGCGCCTCGTAGAACACCAGCGCATACGGGTGCGATACCAGCCCCTGCAGCGCGGTCGCGCGCTGCTTCGCCTTCGGCGGCAGGAAGCCCGCGAACGTGAACGCGCCGGCCCAGTCGCCGGCCACGCTCAGCGCGGTCACCGCCGCGCTCGCGCCCGGCAGCGGGACCACCGCGAAGCCGGCGGCGCGCACCGCGTCGACGAGCCGCGCGCCGGGGTCCGAGATGCCGGGCGTGCCGGCGTCCGATACATAGGCCACGCGCTCGCCGCCGCGCAGCAGTTCGATCACGCGTTGCGCGGCTTCGCGTTCGTTGTGCTCGTGCACGGCAACGAGCGGTTTCGAGATCCCGTAGCGGGCGAGCAGCTGGCCCGTGTTGCGGGTGTCTTCGGCCGCGATGCGGTCGGCGAGGCCGAGCACGTGCAGCGCGCGCAGCGTGATGTCGGCGGTGTTGCCGATCGGCGTGGCGACCACGTAGAGCGCGGCGTCCGGGTAGTGCTGCGTGTGCGCGAGTTCGAGGAGGGCAGTCATGGCAGGCAATGCGCGCAATCGCGGCGCAAGCGGAACAAGGACGGCATTGTGCCACGCGGCGCCGGCCCGGCCGGGCGACGGGCGCGGTTTGGTGCGCGCCGGCGACAACTTTTCGGATGCGGCGCGATCCAAACCGGTCGGCGCGGCGTTCGAGCTGCGCGCGCGGCAGTTTCTCGAACGCCGCGGCCTCGGGTTCGTCGCGGCGAACGTGACGATGCGCGGCGGTGAGCTCGATCTCGTGATGCGCGAGCCCGACGGCATGCTCGTGTTCGTCGAGGTGCGCGCGCGGCGTAGCGTCCGGCACGGCGGCGCGGCCGCGAGCGTCGGCTGGCGCAAGCGGCGTCGCCTGGTGGCGGCCGCGCTCCAGTTCTGGGCGCGGCACGGCGCCGGCGCCGCGTGCCGCTTCGACGTCGTCGCGTTCGAGGCCGGCCGGCTCGCGTGGCTGCGCGACGCATTTCGTGCCGACGATGCGTAGCGGCGAGCTGTGACGAGATGTAAAGAGTTCTTGCCGGACCGCCGGAGAGGGTGCCGGAGTACGGTAAACTCGCCGCACCCACGATGTCGCGCGATGCGTGCCACGCGCCCAGTTCACCAGGAATCGATGTCAGTCGAACGTATTCAGCAACATTTCCGCGACAGCGCCGCGCTTCACGCCGAAGCGGCCGACGCGCTGTCGCTGCCGATCGCAGCCGCGGTCGATGCGATGTTCGCCGCGCTGGCGAACGGCAACAAGATCGTCGCGTGCGGTGACGGCCCTTCGGCCGCCGCCGCGCATTACCTCGCCGTGTCGCTCGTCGGCGGCTTCGAGCGCGAGCGCCCGGGCCTGCCCGCGATCGCGCTGGCCACCGACGCGTCGCAGGGCGGCCTCGCGGGCGCGGTGTCCGCCGATCAGCTGTTCGCGCAGCAGGTGCGCGTGCTCGGCCAGACCGGCGACATCCTGCTGGTGCTCGATCCGGCCGGCGCGTCGCCGCGCGTGCTGGCGGCGATCGACGAAGCGCACGAGCGCGAGATGACCGTCGTCGCGCTGACGGGCGGCGACGGCCATGCGGTCGCCGCCGCGCTGTCCGATACCGATATTCCGATCAGCGTGCCCGCCGTTCGCGCGGCGCGCATCCACGAAGTCCATCTGCTGACCATCCACTGCCTGTGCGACGGCATCGACGCGATGCTGCTGGGTGAGGATTGAACGAAGGAGAGCCGTCGATGAATCAAAGCCGCGTCAAACAGACGCTCGTCAGAACCACGCTGCTCGCTGCGCTGACGGCGGGCCTCGCCGTGTCGCTGCAAGGTTGTGTGCTCGGGGTCGTGGGCGCAGCGGCCGGCGGCGGCGCGCTGATCGCGACCGATCGCCGTACGCTCGGCGCGCAGACGGAAGATCGCGAGATCCAGGTCAAGTCGCTCACGCAGATCAACAACGGGCTGCCCGACCAGTCGCACGTGAACGTGACGGTGTTCAACCGCCGCGTGCTGCTGACGGGCGAAGTGCCGAACGATGCATCGAAGCAGCGCGCCGAGGAAATCGTGCGCGGTATCAACAACGTAAACGGCATCGTCAACGAGCTGTCGGTCGAGCCGGCGTCGTCGCTGTCGTCGCGCGCGAACGACTCATACCTCGAAGGGCGCGTGAAGTCCGAGCTGATCGCGACGAAGGGCATCTCGTCGAACTACTACAAGGTCGTCAGCGAACGCGGCAACCTTTACCTGATGGGGCTCGTGACGGTCGACGAGGGCAATCGCGGCGCGGAAGCCGCCAGCCAGGTGCCGGGCGTCGAGAAGGTCGTGAAGGTGTTCCAGTACGTGAAGCCGCAGGACGCGCAGGCGCTGCAGAACGCATCGCCCGCGAGCGGCGCATCCGGCGCGCAGGCTGCCGCCGCGCCGGCGGATACCGCGACGGTGGGCGCCGTGCCCGACGCATCGGTGCAGTCCGCGCCGCTGCAGCCGCCCGCACCGATCTCGAATTCGTCGAACGTGCACCCGGGCAACCCGAAGGCCCCGGCGCAATGAAGAACAGGCAGATGAAGCAGATGAAACAATGGATGGTGCAGGGCGCCGCGGCCGCGGCGCTCGTGATTGGCGCGCTGGGCGTCGCGCATGCGGATGTCGGTGACGGCCTGAAGGTCGCGCGCGGCAACGCATGCATGGGCTGCCACGCGGTCGACCGCAAGCTCGTCGGCCCGTCGTTCAAGGATATCGCCGCCCGCTACAAGTCCGATCCGCAGGCCGTGGCCAAGCTGTCGAAGAAGGTGAAGGAGGGCGGCTCGGGCGTCTGGGGCGCCATTCCGATGCCCGCGCACCCGCGCATGAGCGATGCCGACGTGCGTTCGGTGGTCGAATGGGTGCTGGCTGGCGCGCCGTCAAAGTAAGGTTTCAGGGGCGATTCAACCCCTATTGCCAAGCGCAGAAATGCGTGTGTATGATGGTTGACTGTTGGGGCGGTAGCTCAGCTGGGAGAGCGTCGCGTTCGCAATGCGAAGGTCGGGAGTTCGATCCTCCTCCGCTCCACCAACGGAATTCGAAGGGCTCGATCGCAAGATCGGGCCCTTTTTGTTTTTGCGGGTCCCGCGATGGCAGGCCGGACCCAAGTGCCGCACTCGACGTGGCGGGGGGGGGGGGGGGGCCGGTGGCCGGTCAAGTCAGGTCAGCAGTTCGTGCGCGAGCCTGAACGTCGGCACTCCCAACGCAGCAAATCCCACCGTAATAACTGCGAGAATCACTGTTCTCTTCCGCAGCAGCGCGAAGATGACGAACGACAGCGCGTAGAACGCCCAAGTCAGCAGGATAAGCCACCACAACGTTGCGTAGCCGGCGCCGCCTTCGAAGTTCGACACGTTCCGCGTGATCAGCGGCGCGACGTAGCCAGCGGCGGTCACACTCGCGGGCAGGCCCAGCACCGAATACAGGACGTAGACGATGATCTGTCGCGGTGTCGGATCGGAAGACGTCATGACGGGCGGTTCTTTTTCGGGTGGAGACGGGCGGCCGAACCGATCGCCACGCGGGCAGGTTCAGGCAGCCGGCATGGTGCGTGCGTTTGCCGCGTTTGGCAACCACCCGCCGCTGACCGCCGCCCCCTCACCCCCGCCCGACACTAGGCCGCTTCGGATCGTACGTCCACCCCGGCACGAGATAGCGCATCGCGACCGCGTCGTCGCGCGCCGTGCCGCCAACCTGCCGATAAAGCGCATGCGCGGCCTCGACCTGCGCCATGTCGAGCTCGATCCCGAGCCCCGGCCGTTCCGGCACGGCCACCTGGCCGCCGACGATCTTCAGCGGCTCGCATGTAAGCCGCGCATCGCCTTCCTGCCAGATCCAGTGCGTGTCGATCGCGGTGATCGTGCCGGGCGCGGCCGCCGCCGCATGCGTGAACATCGCGAGCGACACGTCGAAGTGGTTGTTCGAATGCGAGCCCCACGTGAGCCCCCAGTCGCGGCACAGCTGCGCAAGCCGCACCGAGCCCTGCATCGTCCAGAAATGCGGGTCGGCGAGCGGGATGTCGACTGCCTGCAGCCGCACCGCATGATCCATCTGCCGCCAGTCGGTCGCGATCATGTTGGTCGCGGTCGGAATGCCCGTCGCGCGGCGGAATTCGGCCATCACCTCGCGGCCCGAATAGCCGCCTTCCGGCCCGCACGGATCTTCCGCATACGCAAGCAGGTGGCCTTGCCCGCGGCACAGCGCGACGGCCTCGTCGAGCGACCACGCGCCGTTCGGGTCGAGCGTCGCGCGGGCATCGGGGAAGCGCGCCTTGATCGCGGCGATCGCTTCCATCTCGTCGGCGCCGGCCATCACGCCGCCCTTCAGCTTGAAATCGGCGAAGCCGTAGCGATCGACCGCGGCCTCGGCCTGCCGCGCGATCGCGGCCGGCGTGAGCGCTTCCTCGTTGCGCAGCCGGAACCATGCATCCGACGCCTGCGCCTCGTCGCGATACGGCAGGTCGGTGCGGCCGCGATCACCGAGATAGAACAGGTACGCGAGCATCGGCACCGCATCGCGCTGCTGCCCTTCACCGAGCAGCGCCGCGACCGGCACGTCGAGGTGCTGGCCGAGCAGGTCGAGCAGGGCAGCCTCGATCGCGGTGATCACGTTGTCGAGCCGCAGGTTGATCTCGTGCGGCTGGCGCAGCACCGCGGCTTCGCCGGCCGACGTCACCTCGTGCCGGATCGTGCGGCCCGCACCCGCGCCCGCGCCGGACAGTGCCGCGCGCACTGCATTGAGTGTCGCCTGGTAGCGTCCGATCGACTGGCCGACCACGAGATCCGTCATGCGCTCGAGCGCGTGGCGGATGCCTTCGCCGCCCGGCACTTCGCCGACACCCGTGTGTCCGCTGCTGTCGTCGAGGATCACGAGGTTGCGCGTGAAGTACGGTGCGTGCGCGCCGCACAGGTTGAGCAGCATGCTGTCGCGGCCGGCGACGGGAATCACCTGCATGCGCGTGACGTGCGGGGTGCCGGCACGGCGGGAATCGGACATCGGCTCGCTCCTGGTTCCGGTGGGGCACGGGCCGCCGGCTGCGCCGGCGCGGCCCGTGCATGTTCATTGAAGCTCGACGCGGCGGATCTCGCCGACGACGAACAGGTAGCAGATCACGGCGACGAGCGCGTGCGCGACGACGTAGACGAGCGCGCCGTTGAACGAGCCGCTGCGGTCGACGATGTAGCCGATCGCGATCGGCGTCGTGATGCTGGAGAGGTTGCCGCACGTGTTGAGCAGCGCGCCGCTCAAGCCCGCGATCTGGCGCGGCGCGGTGTCGGCGTTGACGGCCCAGCCGAGCGCGCCGAGCCCCTTGCCGAAGAACGACAGCGCCATGAACAGCACGACGAGCACGTGCGAATCGGTGTAGTTGCAGACGATCATCGACATCGACAGCAGCATGCCGACCACGATCGGCACCTTGCGCGCGACCGACAGCGAGCGGCCCTGCTTGAGCAGCCCGTCGGACACGACGCCGCCGAGAATCCCGCCGAGGAAACCGCACACGGCCGGGATCGACGCGACGAGCCCCGCGTTGAGGATCGACATCCCGCGCGCCTGCACGAGGTAGACGGGAAACCACGTGATGAAGAAATACGTGAGCGCGTTGATGCAGTACTGCGCGACGTACACGCCGATCAGCATCCGGCTCTTCAGCAGCGCCTTCACGTGGCGCATCGACGGGCCGCCGTCGCGGCCGCCGGTCGCCTGGTCGATGTTGACGAGCGCGCCGCCTTCGGCGAGGTAGTCGAGCTCCGCGCGGTTGACGTTCGGGTGGTCCTTCGGGTCGAACATCGTGCGGTTCCACACCAGGACGAACGCGAAGCCGAGCACGCCCATCACCGCGAACACCGACTGCCAGCCGAACGCGTGCACGAGCCAGCCCATCAGCGGCGCGAACACGACGGTCGCCGCGTACTGCGCGGCGTTGAAGATCGCCGACGCGGTGCCGCGTTCGGCGGCCGGGAACCACGCGGACACGATCCGGCTGTTGGCCGGGAACGACGGCGCCTCGGCCGCGCCGACCAGGAAGCGCAGCCCGAACAGCAGCGCGAACGCGGCCGCGCCGCCGAAGAAGCCGATTCCGCCCTGCAGCAGCGTGAACAGCGACCAGAAGAAGATGCTGAACGCATAGACGATGCGCGACCCGTAGCGGTCGAGCAGCCAGCCGCCCGGCAATTGCGCGATCACGTACGACCAGCCGAACGCGGAAAAGATGAAGCCCATCTGCACGTGGCTCAGGTGCAGCGCGCGGGCGAGGCTCGGGCCCGCGATCGCGATCGCCGCGCGATCCGCGTAGTTGATCGTCGTGACCGCGAACAGGACGGCCAGCACCAGCCAGCGCACGCGCGTGCGCCGGGCCGTGGCCGACGCGGACGCCGGCAGCGCTTGAAGCGGATTCATGACTGTCTCCTCCGAAGGGCGGAAGGTGCCGTCGGGCGGCGGGCGCGTCGATGCGCGCCATTCGTGTGGGTGCTGCCGGCCGGAGGCCGGACGCCGCTGCCGGTGGGCAGCGCGTCCGGGCCATTCTGTCATGTCGAAATTTGCGCCTTCATGCCAATTGCTGACTTGATCGATTCAGCAATTGAATCGATCGGTCTGGCGATCGCTCAGACACATGCGTCTTCCGCGGCGGCGCCGTGATGGCGCGCCACGTGCTGCGCGAGAAATTCGACGGCGGCGCGCACGCCGGGCAACTGGCCGCGCCGGTGCGGCATCAGCAGCGTCGTCGTGACGGTGCCGGCGCGCCAGCCGGGCAACACGCGCACGAGGGCACCGGACGCGAGCGCCGCGCCGGCGATCCAGTCGGGCAGGCATGCGATGCCGAGGCCGGCGGTCGCCGCCTGCAGCAGCAGCGTCGATTCGTCGGCCTGCAGGCGCAGGCGCGGCGTCACGTCGACGGTGTCTCCGCCGCGTTGCAGCCGCCACGGCTGCTGGGCCGGTTGCAGCCCGTCATGCTGCGCGAGATCGGCGGGCGCGTCCGGTGTGCCGGCACGCGCGAGATAGGCCGGTGACGCCACGGCGACGATCGGCGATGCCGCGAGCGGCCGTTGCACGAGCGCGGAATCGGGCAGCGGCGCGAAATGGCTGCGCACGGCGATGTCGAAGCCTTCCTGCGCGATGTCGACGAGGCGGTCGCTCGCGTGAATCTGCAGCAGCAGCTTCGGGTGCGCGACCGCCAGCGCGGGCAGGCACGGCGCGAGGATGTGCTGCGCGACCGGCACCGAGCTCGTGATCCGCACGACGCCGGCCGGCTCGGCGGCTTGCCGCAGCACCGCGTCGCGCGCGCTTTCGGCCTCGATCACGGCCGCGCGGGCATGTTCGAAGAATTCGGCGCCGACCGGCGTGAGCCGGAAACTGCGCGACGTGCGATGCACGAGCCGCGCGCCAAGCGTGCGCTCGAGCTCGGCCACGCGTTTGCTGACCGTCGATTTCGGCAGGTCGAGCCGGCGCGCGGCGGCCGACATGCTGCCGGCGTCGACCGCCTGCACGAACAGGTAGAGATCGTTCAGGTTCACTTCCAGCGTCCACATGGAGAAACGACGGGTTTCAATTTTAGCGGCTACTGCGCCATCGTTCGTCATGGGAGCATGACTGCTCGTTCAACTTCTGCGGATTCTCCCGATGTCTCCCATCCTTCTCTACGGCATTCCCGCCGGCTGCTCGTTCGGCTCGATCGTTGCGCTCGAATGGATCGGCCGCCCGTACCGGCTGTCGCGCATCACGATGCCGGGCCTTGTGACGAGCGACGCGTTCCTCGCGCTGAACCCCGTCGCGGAGACGCCGGCGTTCGTGACCGCGAACGGCGACGTACTGACCGAAAGCCTCGCGATCCTCGGCCATATCGGCGCGCAGGCGCTCGACAGCGGCCTTGCGTTCCGCCAGGGCAGCGCCGATTTCGACCGGCTGAACCGGATGCTGGCATGGTTGAACACGACGTTCTTCAACGCGTTCGGTGCGCTCTGGTACGTGTACGAACACGACACCGAAGGCGTCGAGAAAGCGGCGTTGCAGGCGTACGGCCGCGGCAAGGTGCTGAAGGCGCACCGGCAGCTCGAGGCGATGCTCGAGCGCGGTGAAGGCCCGTGGCTGCTGGGCGCACGGCGCACGCTGGCCGACGCGTACTTCGCCGGGATCGCGCGCTGGGCCGACTATCACGCGGTGTTCGAGCCTGAAGCATTCCCGCGCGTCGCCGCACTGCGTGCGCGGCTCGCCGACGATGCAGGCGTGCAGTTCGCGCATGCGATCGAGGAAAACCTGCCGCTGCCGGCAGCGTCGGCGTTCGAAGGGCATGTATCGGTCGACGATGCACTGGCAAGCGCACGCGACATCGCGATTCCAGCCCGCACGATCTGACCGGCGTCGTGATCGCCCGAAGAGATGGAACGCGCGGATGCTATTTTTTACCCGGATGTTATTGACATCCAATTTATACCCGGATAAAAATAGCGTCATTCCGATTCCGGCCTCCGGGCGACCACGATGACTATCACCACACTGCTTCCTTCCTACACGGCGTTCGACGGCCACCGACGCCTTGCGTCGGGCCCGCTCGCGACCGTCGCGCTCGCGGTTCGCCAGGCTGCCGGCGATGCGATGTCCACCACGATCCTGATCTTCGACGACGCCACCGGCCGTTCGATCGACCTCGACCTGCGCGATCAGGCAGCCGTTCACGAGCACGTCCATCGGCTCGCCGGCCATGCCGTCCAGCTCGACGACCGAACCTTGCGCGAGCTGCAGCAGGTTGCGGATCGCGATCTTCGTGCGGCCGAGCTC